>NZ_JAASHD010000001.1:0-104351 GCF_019734375.1 Clostridium sp. K04 | reverse complement strand
CCGGTGTCTCATCAACATCCGGTGTCTCATCAACATCTGGTGCCTCATCAACACCACCAATCCCATCACTTTCATCATCACTTGAAGTATATGCTGACCCAGTATTTAAAACAAAATATCCTGATGAAGTTACCAAATACCCATTTGCATCTAACGTAAATGATCCATCTCTTGTATAGCCTTCTGTCACAATTACTTGCTTTTCCTCTCCTGCTCCCTTTTCACTTCTATCTAATTCAACTACAAAAAAACCATCTCCATCTATTGCTATATCGCTAGCTATTCCTGTTTGTTGTAAAGAACCTTGTAACATATTTTTAGCTATTGCTGCAACCTTAACACCAACACCAACTTGTCCTGGATTAACCCCTCCTAAAGTATCTGTTGGTTTACTTGAATATATAATTGTTTGATTTAATGTGTCGCTAAATCTTACACTTGATTTTTTAAATGCAGTTGTACCTGAATTAGCTACATTATTACCTACTACATCTAACTTTGTTTGATTTGCTTTCATACCACTTATACCTGAATACATTGACTTTAACATTTTATTTATCTCCCTTTTATATATTTATATATTTTATTTCTATTAATTATTTTGTAACTTTAACTAATGATGAGTATTCTACTTCTTTTATTTCCCCTGTATCACTTAACTCTAATTCTAAGCACACAACTCCATCTTTAATAGATGCACTTTTAACTTGTCCAGTAAAATTTTCATATTCACCAACTTCATTTCCAATTGATACCTCAACATTTTTTCCTATTAATGATGCTGCAGATCCCATTGCATTATTTACTAGCATTGCATTATTTAAATTTACTAAATACTCCATTGAATCATTTAATTGCATCATTTGCTCTAAGCTATTAAACTGAGCTAACTGAGTTATGTATTGTGATGGATCTTGAGTATTAAATGGATCTTGATTAGTCATTTGTGCTACTAACATCTTTAAAAACAAATCCTTATCTGTAGTAGTTGCTGAATCATATACATAGGTTCCATTTTCTGTTTTTCCTATTGCTGAACTTGAACTACTTCTACTATTTATCTCCATATTCCCCTCCTATATCAATAAATTAATATTTATATTATCATCTTCTAATGAATCTTCTTTATTATTTTGTTCTGACCCAGTGTGTCTTGTCTTTTTTTCTTCCTTATTATTCTTATTAAATTGTTGATTTAAATTTTGAGAAAAATCATTTTGGTTTCCAACTTTCATTTCAACAACCACAGTTTTAATATTAATATCTAAACTGTTTAAATGATTTTTTATTTCATATACATTTTCTTTTACTAAATTAAACGTTTCTTCATTATCTAATGTAATAACTATCTTTTCTTCATTATTAGATTTAAGTATTTTTATATTTAACTCTCCTAAATCCTTTGGATTCATTTTTACATTTATTTCTTCCTTGTTATTAACTTTCAAATACTTTATTGTTTGAACAAAATCTTCTGATATATATTCACTTCTAATAACTTGTTGATGTACTATTTCTTCTTTTACTTCTGTTACATTATTGTTTTTAGTAATTAAAATATTATTTACTATATTAAGTTCATTATCAGTATTATTTATATTTGTTTCAGCTCCACCTTTTTTAATTTGAATCTCCTTATTAGTAGTTGCTGAATTATCTATAACTTCTACAAACTGTACTAATGTATCCAGATATTTATTTTTAATTTCTTCATTCATAAATGAATTTTCCTTATTTACCATATTAATTCCCTGTGAATTAATACTCTTACTTTTCAATGCTGATAATCTATAACTACTTAGTACTTCTAATTCATCACTCATCTCTAAAGAATCTTTAGTATTAGATGAATCTTCACTACCTTGAATCTTATCTAGCTTAAGTGATAAATTATTATTTGTATTAAATTCTTCTAACGTCTTGTTATTAAATTTCTTTTCATTTAATATGATTGCTTTAATCTTGTCCATAATTTCAGTAATTATATTTATAATTTGAATTTCTTTTTTAATACCGCTAGTTGAATTTTTTGTAACCTCTATTTTTTGATTTATCTTACTTATAATATTATTTATTTCTTCTTCGTTAAGTCCTAATTCTTTAATCTTATTTGTAATCCCATTAGATTTAATCAATTCTTCTACATTTAGGGAATCTATACTACCTTGATTCTCTATTTTTAAAGTTAAATTATTTACTTTTGAATTAACTTGATTAAAATCAACTTCCAAATTTACTTTTTCAAAAATAGATTTTATTTCTTCTTCATTTAATCCAAATTTAATAAACTTTTCTGTAGTATTATTAAGTTCATTTAACTCTAAATTTTTATTTAATATACTTCTTTCTTCTTTACTTATATAAGATTCATTATTTACAAATAAATTTTCCACATCAGTTAAGAAGTTATCCACCATTTCTTTTGTGTTATCTACATTCTTCTCTAAAACATTGTTTATAATATTATCTAAATCTAAATGACACTTTATTGCTTCTTTATTTGAAGTTTTATCAATATTATTGATGGCATGCTTCTCTTTAAACACACTCTCTTCTATAACTTCATTGTCTATATCAGATGATGAATTATTCATTATATCTTGCACATCTTCTTTAATTACAACTTTTACTTGTGTATTATTTTTTAACTCATAAGCTTGTATATTATCCTCAAAATACTTTTCAGACTTTCCTCTTTCAACATTATCAAGTAATACTTTAATCTCCTGATTATAAATATCTTTGACTTCTACTTTATTTTCGTAATTATTAGAATTAATTTTATTAAGTAATGCACCAATAAATTCAATTAATTTTTCATCAACTTCTCTTAATTCCCTTTGTTCATCTTCATTAATTAAAGATTTCTCAACCTTAACTTTATTAGTTTCTTCAAGAATATTTCCATTGATAACTTCATTATCTAATACTGATAAAAAATCGCTCTCAATATTTTCACATTTTATACATGCACTATTTAGATTTATTAATGATAGTGCCTGTAGCATATCTATCTTCACAACTATCATTCTCCTATACGCATTCAGCTTTTTTTCTTAAAAATGAATACATTCCAAATTCATCATTAGTTGCTTGTTCTTTTTGCTCTTCATTTTTTTTATGTAATTTAAACTTATTTTCTTTTAATTTTTCTAAAGATTTTTTTTCAATTTGCTTATTTAGTAAATCTAATCTTACTTCAACTAATAAATTTTCTTTTTTGATTAATTCATTATTCTTAACATTAATAGTATTAGATAAAGTATTTAAATAATTAGACGTTATCTTTCTCGCAACTATATCTTCAATATTAATTTCATCCGCATACTTTTTATAATTTTGTTTCAAAGCCTTAAGCTCTTCTTCAACTATTCTTTTTTCATTTTGAATTTTCGAATATTTAATTTTACTTTTTTCTTCATTTTTAACTTTAATATCTAAAACCTTTTGCAATCTAAACTTGAAATTCTCCAATTACCCATCTCCTTACCTAAATATATTTTTTAAATTATTAATGTTATCTTCAAAAGAGCTTTTTTCATCTACTCCCTGTTTTAAATAATTATTAACCTTATCAATGTACTTAATTGACTTGTCTATTTTAATATTAGACCCTTTTTCATAAGCTCCAATATTAATTAAATCCTCTGCTTCCTTAAATGTTGCAATTATATCTCTAGCTTGAGACGCCGCTGCTTTATGTTTAATTTCACAAATATCATTCATAAGACGACTTACACTATTTGAAATATCTATTGCAGGGTAATGATTCTTATGTGCTAATTCTCTTGATAAAACTATATGTCCATCTAAAATTCCTCTTACAGCATCTGCAATTGGTTCATTAAAGTCATCTCCATCAACAAGTACTGTATAAAAGGCAGTTATAGAACCAACATCAGAAAGTCCTGTCCTTTCCATAAGTTTTGGCAATTCTGCAAATACTGATGGAGTATATCCCTTTTGAGCTGGCGGCTCTCCAATTGCAAGTCCAACCTCTCTTTGAGCCATTGCAAATCTAGTAACTGAATCCATCATCAATATTACTTTTTTGCCTTGATCTCTAAAATACTCCGCTATGGATGTTGCAGTTAATGCACCTTTAAGTCTTACTAAAGGTGGTTTATCTGATGTTGCACATACAACAACTGATTTTTTCATCCCCTCTGGTCCAAGATCCCTTTCAATGAAATCTAATACTTCCCTGCCTCTTTCACCAATCAAAGCTATTACGTTAACATCAGCTTCTGCAGTCCTTGCTATCATTCCTAATGTTGTACTTTTACCAACACCACTCCCTGCAAAAATACCAATTCTTTGTCCCTCTCCACATGTAATAAATCCATCAATTGCCTTAATACCTGTTGGCATTATATTCTTTATTCTCTTTCTTTTCATTGGATCAGGAGGTTTATTAAACATACTATATCTTTCCCCACCAATAATATTAGTTTCATCTATTGGATTTCCTAATGCATCAATAACTTTACCTAGTAATTCATTGCTACATTTAACACTACATGGATTTCCACTTGCAACAACCTTGCATCCCGGTCCAATTCCAACTACTTCTCCTAATGGCATAAGTATTATTTCATTTTCTTTAAATCCTACGACTTCACAACTTATTGGATTATTACTTTGGTTATATATTGTACATAACTCTCCTACAGATGCTTTTAAACCTTCGACTTCAATAGTAAGTCCTATAACCTTTTTAACTTTTCCTTCTGATATATAAGGAGTTATATTACTTATCTTTTTTAATGTTTTGTTAAAATCTATAGAAATCATAATTCCTCCACTATAGAAGCTCTTCTTTAACTTTTTCTAAAACGCTATCTATACCAACTATTAACTTTCCATTTTTATCCTCAACTTCTGCATTTCCTTCTTCAATACTTGAATCAGATAATATAAAAATCTTTTGAGCAGAATTGTTTTTTGGTATTTTTTCATCTATATTTTTTTGTAACTCTTCTTTATATCTAGGATTAACTTTTATAACTAAATCATTTTTTAAGTCATATTCATTAATAATGTTATCTAACATAATATTCATCAAAGATGTATCTTTAAATTTTTCTCTTAATACTTGTTCTGCTATTTTTATTGAAATATTAAGAACTTGCTCTTTATTGTATTTTATGTATTCTTTTATCTGGCTTTTTATGTTTAATAATGTATTATAAGCTTCTTCTTTAATTTCTTCACTTTCCTTAATAGCCTTATCAATATTTTCTTCATAAGATTCTTTATAACCATCTTCATAGCCATTTTTCAAACCTTGTTCATAGCCTAATTCATATGCTCTTTTTTCAATTGTCTTAGCATTCTCATTTGCTTCATTTATAATTTCTTGTTTTTTTAATTCTGTCTCTTGTACTATCTTTTTATACTCACCTTTAGCTTCTAGAATTAGTTGCTCTATCTTTTCTTTCTCTTGAAATAATCTATCAGGCGCATTAAAAAATTCATTAGAGCACGACATTTTTAAACTGACTTTCCCCATTATTTCTATATCGTTATTTCTTAACACCTTTGATTTAGACAACTATTTCATCCTCCACACCTTTACTAATACTAATTATTCCTTCTTGTTCAAGTCTTCTTATAACTTTAACTATATTTCTCTTAGCCTCTTCAACTTGTGAAACCTTAATTGATCCAAGTAAGTTTATTTCTTCCTTTAAAGCTTGTGCTGCCCTGCTTGACTGGTTTTTTAATATTATGCTTTCTATCTCTTCATCAACACCCTTAAGTGCAATAGCCACATCTTTTATATTTACTTCTTTTAATATCTTCTGAACTGATATATCTTCAAGACTAACTATATCTTCAAATGTAAACATATTTGCCTTTACTCTCTCCGCTAAAATATTGTTTTTTGCTTCTAAGAAGCTAATAATATTTTTCTCTGTTTTTCCATCTACTTTTGTTAATATATCAAGTAAACTATCAAATCCATTTGATGAATCAACTTTTTCTTCTCCTACAGCAAGTAATTTTCTTTCTAACGCACTATCTACCGCCTTTATTACAATTGGAGAAATATTAGCTATTGTGCCAAGCTTTAATGCAACCTCTTGCTGTAAGCTTTCTTCTAGACTACAAACTATCTGAGCTGATTTTTCAGCTTGTATATTTGATAATATTATCGCAATAGTTTGTGCACTTTCCCCCTCTAAACAAGCTAGTATCTGATTTACATCTGCTTTTCTAGCAGCTGTAAATGCCTTTGTTGATGTTTCATATCTTATACCTTCCATTAACTTATTTGCCTTTGAATCATCAAATGCTCCATGTAATAAAGTCCTTGTATAATCTATTCCACCTTCCATTGCAAAATCTTTACTTTTTCTTACCGCTAAAAATTCTTTTAATATTTCTCTTCTCTCTTCTGCAGTTACTTTATGTAAGTTTGCAATTTCTACTCCTATTCTTTGTACTTGCTTATCTGATAAGTTTTTAAGTATATTGGAAGATAATTCAGTTCCTAAAGTCATAAGTAATACTGCTGCTTTTTTGGCACCACTTATAGCTTCCTTATTTATATGTCCTAAATCGTAGGCATTTCCACCTTTAAAACTGTTATTATTCACGTCTATTACCTTCTCCCTATTCACTTAACCATGTTTTTATTAATTCTGTAGCATCATCTGTATTCTTAGAAACAATAAGCTTAATTTCATCCTCTAAACTTAATTCACTTTCTTCCATAGCTATTTCCTTTTCTAACTTAGCTTCTTTTTCTTTTACTAATTTAGCTATTAAATCATTTGTATCTTCTTCACTGTTAACTATTTCATCTTCATTTTTTGATTTTTTCTTTTTAGCCAATAAAATTATCATTAGTGCTATAAATGCTAATACTACTCCACCAGCTATTAATCCATACTTTATGAAATCTTTAGTCGTTGGTACTACAGCTTCATCAGTTGTATCTCCAAATATATTTTGACCTTCATTATTAAATTCCATAGCAACAACTGTTAACTGATCACCCCTATCAGCATTTATTCCTAATGCTGATGAAACCATCTTTTCTACGTTATACATAATATCATCGGAAACGCTTCCATCAATTGCTACAGCTGCAGTTATTGTTTTTATTTCTCCAGGTGATGTTATTGTTGTTATTTCTGTTTTACCAACCTCATATTCTATTTGTTCTTCAATTGATGATGAGCCATTACTTCCTGATTCAGTAGTATTTGTCATATTGTTATCTACTGGAGAACCACTACTACTACTACTACCATTTGATGTTGTATTTTCACTTCTATTTTCTGATTTAATGACTGTATCAGGATTAATTACAACTTCATTTTTTTGAACCGTATCATAATTTAATGTTGCATTTACAGTAACCTTAACCTTATCTTTTCCAAATATACCTTCAAGCATTGATACTATTGATTGTTGCAATTCTTCACTTACTTCTTTTTCTGCACTTCTTGAAAGAGATGTTCCAATACCATTTAACGCGTTTCCATCTTCATCATATATTCCTTCTGATAATAAGTTCATATTTTGATCTATTATCTCTACATTTTTCTTCGGAATATTTGTAGTACTTGCCGATACTAATGACATTATCGATTTTATCTGTGTTTGATTTAATTCTTCCCCGGCTTTAATAGAAACATATACTGCTGCTTTTCCTTCTGTAGTTTCACTACTAAATACAGATTCTTGACCTTGTGTTATATGTACTCTTGCATCTTCAACTGCTGAAAATGTCTTTATAGTTTTTTCTAGTTCACCCTGTAGCATCCTAATTTTTTTAATTTGGAATTCTTCATCAGTCATCGAAAGACTTGAACCTTCATCCATTAATTCGAACCCTTTAGATCCATTTGTAATTGACGAAGATAGTTCTATTCTTAATTTATCAACTTGTTCTTTTGGAACATAAATTATATCTCCTTCAATTTTTGTCTCAACTCCTGCATCTTCAAGTGACTTAGTAACTGTTGCAGCATCTATCGAATCTAATCCTGAATATAACACTCCATACTTATTCTGCTGTGAATAGCTAACTCCAAATGTTATTGCTACAATTATTGCAACTATTCCTATACAAATTGCTATTTTCTTATTTTTATCTAAATTTATAAATTGATCTTTAATATTTATTAGGAATTCCTTAATTTTCTGCATTATATTTACCTCTTAGCTATGCGCCTCCCTATAATTGAAGTTTGCTTATTTCTTGATAAGCTTCAACTGCTTTATTTCTAACTTCTATTAATGCTTGCAATGAAAGTGATGATTCTTGCATTGCTAGCATAACTTCATGCATTTCAACATCTTCACCTTTTATTAAAGCTTCTATTTTATTGTTTGCATTTACTTCTGAATCGTTTACTTTATTTATTGCATCACTTAATACTGTAGAGAAGCTTGTACTTGAATTTTCTTCTATGTTACTATTTCCTATGCTAATGCCATTTAATATCGAATTTGTATTTATTGATTGTATATTCATTTTATCTCCTTACTACTTTCCTATTTCTAAGGCCTTAGATATCATATTTTTTTGAGCATTTAATGTATCTACATTTGACTCATATGCTCTTGAAGCTGAAATTAAATCTGCCATTTCTACTAATAAATCTACATTAGGGTATTCTACATATCCATCTTCATTTGCATCAGCATGTGTTGGATTATATTCTAAGTTCATTTCTGAAGTATCATCTTCTATTGATGTTGCTTTTACACCTAACATCCCAAGCTTACTATCATAATTTTCTGAAAATATTGCCGTCTTTCTTACATAGGCTCCACCATCTTCTGTTCTTGTTGTTCTTGAATTAGCTATATTTGATGATATTATGTCTAATCTTAATCTTTCAGCTGATAAACCACTTGCACTAATTCTCATTCCACTAAATACGCTCATAATTTTTACCTTCCTGTTATAACACTCTTGGACATTGTTAATTTTATATTTGTTATACTTACTAATCCGTTATACATTAACGTATTAGCAGCTTGATTAACTTTTTCATTTTCTAAATCAACATTATTTCCATCACTTCTTATCGAAGTTGTATTATCTTCTTTAACTTCAATTTTTCCAGCATTGTTTATATCATCTAATGTTTCTTCAAAGCTAACGTATTTTCTTTTGTAGTCTGGAGTATTAACATTTGCTATATTATTTGCAATTGTTTCACTTCTAAGTTGAGCCACATTTAATCCACTTTTTATAAGATTATATATTTCCATTTTTCTGCACCCCCTACCTTTTATATTTTTATCTTTAATTTCCTTGAATCATTTTCCTTATTATAACTTTTATATTATTTTTTTCCTTTAATTTGCGAAAATAAAAAAATACTACCCTTCGGAGAGAATAGTATTTAAAATCCTTCATAATAATTAATATTTACCTATACCTTATTTCTTATAAATTGTCTTTATTCTATTACTGCGGTATATAAATTTATTATATTTAATCGCTTTTAATTGATTTTATAACTTAATAGAAGTCTTGTATAGTTAACTCAAAATTACTAAAATAGAACTTAAAAAAACAAAAAGTTTACTTACTCTTCGGTAGCTGGCTGGCATAATATTTTGAATTAGCCCCTATAGCTTTGCGTCACTAGATTTCTCTAGTTTTGCCTTATATATTATTTATTACTATTATATACCTATATAAACATTTTTTCTATGTTTTTTCCTATTTTTCCTCTTTTTTTTGTTTTTATTTCTAATTTTTTTACACTTTCTTCTTAATTGGATACTTATAAAGAAAATCTTGACTGAAATTTCAATATTTAAATTGATATTTCTTTTAAATTTTTTAATATTTTTATTATATAATTATATTTAATCTATTTGATTTTCATTTTTATCTTAATTGTAATTTATTTACTTTTTGTTTCTGTATTTTTGTTAAATTATGTTTAATTTTAAATTAAATCTCTATTTATGATTAATTTTATAAAATGAAAGGCTTAAAGCTAGATATTCTCTAACTTTAAACCTCTATATAAACCATAATTTATAAAATAATTATAATGAACTTTAATTTAATAACTTTTCTTTATATATAAATATCAATAACAATTCCTGTACTAATATTTCCAACTAAATCAGTATAATCATATTTGTTTATACTTACCCCATTAATAATATACTCGCTATCATCTAAATGCATCTTAATCTCATTTTCCTGAGCCACAATTTTTCTTCTATTACTTTCAATATCTAGACTCAACTTAATAAGTTCAGATTTGTATTGCAATAGCTTACTCTTTGTACTATTTATCTTTTTTAATATCTCATTGATTTTATCAACTATATTCTCTTCATCTTGTATATATTCTTCACTATAACTCTTTATTTCTTCCTGATGTTGAACTTTATCTTTTGTTTGATTTTTCAAATCAGTTATTTGTTTAGTAATTTGCCTTACTTTTATTTTCTGCTTAACATTTTCCTTTTGTCCATTTTTAATTGCTTGAGCATATTCAGCTTTAGCTTGTTTCAAAGTACTTTCTATAGTCTCAATCTTATGCTCTTGAGATTGAATCTCCGATATTCTATCTTGTATTCCTCTTTGGTCACTATTAACAATACTTGCTTTTGTTCTTATAGTTTGATAAATATCATTATTAGTCTTTTTTGTAGTAGTTGTAGTTTTTTTCTCTGCATTATTTTCTTCTTGAAGCTTTATGTTTAGATATTGATTCACATTATTTGATGAATCTATAGTATCTACTTTACTTATCAAATCATTATCTACCCTAATCATATTGGTGCCTCCCTATTGAACTTTAATTCAATATAGCAATAAAGGATAAAGCATTCGCTTTATCCTTATGTTTTAAGATATTTACTATCTTAATAATTGCATTACACCTTCTGGTTGAGATTTTGCTTGAGTCATCATAGCTTGAGCTGCTTGATTTATTAAGTTTAACTTAGATAAATTCATCATTTCAGCTGCAACATCAACATCTCTAATTCTAGACTCAGCTGCGGTTAAATTTTCACTTGAAGTAGTTAAGTTAGATTGAGCTGTTTCTAATCTATTTTGGTATGCACCTAAACTAGCTCTATTAGTATTAACTGTTTTTAGTGCTTCATCTAATTTATCTATATAACTTTTAGCAGCTTCAGTACCTTTAGTTAAATCCGAATTTAATATATCATCTATATCTGTTTCTTTTAATCCTAATGCATTAGTTGACATATTTGCTATATTAACTGTCAACTTTTCAGAGTCCCCAGTATTTGCTCCAACTTGTAAATCCATTTTTAAATCTTCTGTTTTACCTTCTATATTTATTTTAACAGTATTATTTCCGTCTAATAAAGCATTTCCTTTTAACTCTTCGAAATTACTTACACTTATAGTTATTTCTTTATTAACTATATCTTCTACTGAATTATCACCTTGTCTCTCCTGGAATTCATTACCTTCTGCATCTAATAATTCAAATGTAATATCTCCATTACTATCTATTGCTACAGCATCAGCAGTAGCGATAACCTCTCCATTTTTATCTTTTATAACAAGACTATAATCATCACTTGTTGCAGGATCTGCATTTGTTAATTCTATACTTCCACCTTTTATTAATCCTGAAAGTGGTGTTAATTCTCCATTAGTATCAACTACTTTATCAAAATTTGAAAGCCCGTTTATAGCACCTTCTAATCCTTTTCCATTTAACTCGGCACTTCCTTTAACAGTATTTGATAAAAGTGTTTTTCCATTAAATTGTGTAGACTCTGCAATTCTATCTATTTCTGAATGTAATTGCTTTAATTCTGTAGTTATCTTTTCTCTGTCTTCTACATTATTTGTTTCATTAGATGCTTGTACTGTTAACTCTCTCATTCTTTGAGTTATATTTCCAATTTCCTCCATAGCCCCTTCTGCAGTTTGAACTACTGAAATACCATCTTGAGCATTTTCTGAAGCTTGATCTAATCCTCTGATTTGGCTTCTCATTTTTTCTGATATAGCTAATCCTGCAGCGTCATCTCCAGCTTTGTTGATTTTTAATCCTGAAGATAATTTTTCCATTGAATTGCTTGCTAAAGCAGTTGTTTTTGTTGAGTTGTTTAATGCTGTCATAGCACTTAAGTTTGTATTGATTCTCATAGTTTTGCACTCTCCCTAGTTTTTGTATTCGACATCCATGTCTTTTATTTTTTTAGGACTTCTTGCCCTATGTTTTTATTTATCGACTAACTTCTCTAATACTTTATACTTTTTTATAAAAAATATTTAAATTATTTCTATTCATATTAGTGTAAGCCGTATTAACCATTCTTTTTGCTTTGTACTCTTGCAATTCTTTTTTCACTTCTACTATTCTTTCTCTAAGCTTAACCTTAATTTCTCCATCTAACTTGTAAAGTCCACTTTCTTTATAAGCCTGTCCGAATTTTTCAAATTCATCTTCTTTTAAATTATCAATAATAATCTGTCTTTCTTGTAACTTTTCACCGAGCTTAATATGGTCAAACTCTTCAACATTAATCATATTAAATATCTCTTCCGAAATACCTCTATACTTATTAATCATTTATATCATCCTAACTACTTAAACTACTAACTAAATAACTCATTTGAGAATTTAAAGTGTTCATACTAGATTCAAGAGATGCAAATTTTGCATATAATGCTTCTTGCTTTTCTTCCATTTTAGTTATTAACTCTTTAATCTTTGTTTCTTGCTTTTTAATTTGTTCTGAGAAAATATTATTAACTGCTGTAGATGTTTTTTCTATACCAGCTTTTTTAGCAAATACACTTGCTGAACTTCCTGCATAGTTATAAGTTACAGTCTTTATTTTTTCTAAAGCAGCTGTTGTTGCCTTATAAACTAACTCTCCATTTTCCTCTAAAGCCTTAGTAAATACCTCTTCATCTAAAGCAAGCTGCCCTGGTTTGTTGTAATCTGAAACTGAAGTTATTCCTATGTCACTAAGACTTATTCCTAAATCACCTAATGAACCATAAACTGCTGTTTTCATATCTTCAACGAAGCTTCTTAATCCACTATCATTTCTCAAAATACCAGCCTTAGCTTTTTCTTCCCACTTTTCAATTTCTGTTTCACTCATTTCTTCCTTTTGAGCATCTGTTAATGGATCATAGTCAGTGTTTTTCTTTTCTGTAACTAAACTATATATGTTATCTAACATACTGTTGTACTCTTCACTAAAAGCCTTCATAGTATTAACAGTTGATTGTGTATCTTGAGTAGATGTTAAAGTTACTGTTTCATTTGCATTAGTTGTCCCATTTAAAGTATATGTAATTCCATCTAAAGTAAATGTATTACTTGAATTAGTCATACCTTCTCTTATTATATTTCCAGAACTATCAAAAACATTTACCTTAGAATCTGTTCCTAAAACTTCACTATTCCCAATACCTAAAAACTCTAATGCCCCTTTAGCAGTTCCACTTTCATCAGTACTTTCACCTATTATTTGTAATTTACTCTCTGAACCTGTTGTTGTTGATTCAATAGAAAATTTACCTGTCATCTCACTAAATGATGCTTTAATCTTACCATCAGTACTTGCATTTATTTTACTAATTAATGATTCTATAGTATCATCTTTATCTATAGTAATTTCACTTGACTCTTCACCATAATTAATCTTAAACGTAGTTTCTCCTGTTAATCCTAAATCACCTAAATTGCTAGTCTTAGCTAATCCATCTTTAGTACTACTAAATTTTGGTGCAGTAGCAAGTTGTGACACTTCAAACTTATAATTAACACTACTAGCTCCAGCACTTGCTGTTGCTGTAATAACACTACTATTTGAACTGCTTACAGTCATATTAGTAAATACTTTACTACTTAAAATATAATCAGATGATGTTGCACTAAAATACTTATCATAAAGCCCTTTAACATCTGTAATAACATCTCTATAAATTTCTTGTTGCCAAGTTTGTGTTGTTTTCTTTTGCTCTGCCTTATCAATCTTACTTTGCTCACCAGTAAGCATATTTGTTACCATTTCATCAATATCCATACCAGTAGCTAGTCCTGTTATTCTGTTAGAATTAATCGTAGTCATTCAACACCCTCCTATAATCCTTTAGCTTTTTTACTTACCTCATACCAAGTATCCCTTACATTTTCAATAAGCGGTAAAACTTCATCAATAATTGCTACATCCTTTTTTATATTAGCTTGTACCAATCTTGATTTTATATATTCATAAACTCTAAATAAATCTTCATATGCTTGTCCCGCATTTCTATCTAAAGTAACCATAAGTTCAGTAAAAATGTCTTGAACCCTTACAAGTTCAGTATGAGCTCTTGCTATATCCCTCCTTTCAATAGCAAGTCTTGCAATCTTAGTATACTTAACAGCACCATCAACAAGCATTAAAAGTAATTGTTCCTTTGATGCCATCTTTACTGTATTTTGTTTGTATGCATTATATGGATTTCCGTTATACATTATGTCCTCCTATTTAAGCAGCTTTAAAATGTCTAAATCACCACTTGTAGCTTCCTTATTTTCCTCTTTCACTCTATCAAAAACTTCTTTTCTAAGAATCGTAACATCCCTAGGTGCTGAAATTGCTAGCTTTACACTACCATCTTCAACCTTAACTATTTTTATCTCAATATCATCACCAATTAATAATGATTCATCTTTTTTTCTAGTAATAACTAACATTCTAATCTCTCCTTATCAAAGGATGCTTTGTTTCATATTTACTATTTTGCATAATATATTGCTTTCCTAAATTATTTTTAATATTAATAACTAAAGGTGCTTGTAAATTCATAGTACTAGTTTCTAAAGTTTTACCAAGAGTAATAATACTTAAAACAAGAACATCCTCTGGCTTATCAATTTGTAATTCTTTTATAGTTTCATCATTTAAGTTAATTTCATACTCACTATAAATTTCAAAAGGACTTGTAGTTACAAAACTAACTTCACCTTCTTTTGATTCTAATATCTTAAACTTTTCATTACCATTTAAATCCTTAATAATAAAACTCTTAAGGCATTCAAATCCCGGTAACCCCTTTTTAAATGTTATTTCCATCTTAATATCCCCTATTCTAGATATAATCTAATATTGTTGTCTTAAATAATTTAGAACTTACCTGTAAGCTTGCAGTATATACCATTTGTGCTTCTTGTAATTCTATATACTTTTCAGCAACATCAACATCTTGAATATTAGAAAGTACACCTTTCATTTCTAGTACATTTTCATCATTAGTATCCTTTATAGCTTGAACAGTATTAGTTCTTGCACCAATTATAGATCTATTATTTAAAACATCACTTAAATAAGAATCTAATCTTTTAGATAAATCACCAATAACATCCATATCAACTTCTTCAGTATTTAATGCTACTGATAACTCTTCAAACATATTGATAGCACTATTAGTACCATCTCCTTTTCCAGAATTAGTTACTTGATTAATATTTAAGTTATAATCAACTTTAATTCCATTAGATACAGCTGCACTTAAATTAGCATTTATTCCTTCTTTTTCTGAATTATTAATACTTAATTTAATATTTCCATTTTCATCAGTTGTTATTTTTACTGGTTGTTCATCAGTTATACTTCCACCAAATATGTACTTTCCTGCATATGTAGTATTAAAAGCTTCACCAATTTGCTTAATTTTTTCATTAACATTAGTTTGAATAGCTTTTATTTCATCTTTCCCATAAGCTCCACTTATAGATGTTAAAAGAGTTTTTATTTCACTAGTAAGTGTTCCTACTGTATCTAATGCTTCATCAGTCATATCAAGCCAACCTGTAATTTCATCTGCATTATAATTATATTTTTCAATATCAGCTATCTCATTATTCAAATTCATTATCTTTACAGCTCTAAGTGGATCATCTGATACTTTATTAACTTGCTTACCTGTATTCATTTGAGTATTTAATTTATCCATACTTTGAAGATTATTTTGAATATCCTTTAGATAACTACTCATCATATTTCCATTAGTTACTCTCATAGTTTTCTCTCCTTTTATCTAACTAGTCCATTTACAACAACATCTAATAATGAATCAATTGTCGACATTACTTTTGCATTTGCATTATATGTATGTTGAAGTTGTACTAAACTTATCATTTCCTCATCTAAAGAAACTCCAGATACGCTACTTCTTGAACTATCTATATTGGATAAAAGCTTACTTTGATTACTTTCATCTCTTATAACAGCTGCAGATGATTGTCCTAATTCTTGTATTACATTGTTATAGAAAGTATTTATAGTCATATCTTTTCCATTAATATTTATTTTTTCTGTTTTTAAATTATATAAATTTAATGCTGTATCTGCATCTATTTTAAAACTATCTAAATCCTCAGTAATATTCTTATTTATTGAAATAAGCTTTTTATCTTCTTTTACAAATATACTAGGCTTTGTATCATCTCCTGCTTTATATGCAGTATTTACAGCATCAATAATTGTATTTGATAATGTTATTAAACTATCCTTATATCCCTCTATTTCCTTTAACATAGAAGTTGTACCCTCTAATTCTCCTGAAATCTTAAGCCCTGAATTCTCTAGATCTTCTAAAGTAACTTTACCGTTTTTATCAAAAGTTTCTTTTAATAAATTCTGAACATCTTTATCGCTTATATTTAACTTAAAACTTAAATCATCTAAAATGGAATCTCTTTGATCCATCATATCATTAGGTGATTTTCCTGTTCCTTGGACAATCTTAATATTCTTATCAAGCTCTTCAACTTGCGATAACATTGAATTAATTTCATCCATTATATAATCTTGCTGAGATTTTAAGCTTTCTTCTAAACTTTCTAATTTCCCAAAAGCATTGTTAATACTATTAGTTAAATACTTAGCATTTTCTAATACAACACTTTTTACTCCTGCACTTTCAGGATCCTTAGATAATTCATTCCAACTATTAAAGAAATTATTTAAAGTAGAAGATATGGCGGAATCTGATGGTTCATTAAATATACTTTCAATATTTTTAAAATAATCATACTTTACACTAGTACTTCCATACTCATGACTTTCACTTCTAAACTGATAATCATAAAAACTATTTCTTATTCTCGTTACATCATTAATTTGAGCTCCAGTACCTATTTGCCCTGCACCCAAGCTACTATTCAATCCCGGATTACTATATGGACTACTTGCTGTTTGACTTACCCTTTGTCTTGAGTAACCCGGTGTATTAATATTACTTATATTATGTGAAGTTGTTTGTATTGCAACTTGACTTACATTCATTCCTGACTTTGCCGTATTAAGAGTTCCTAATAACCCTGCCATAATTTCTCCTCCTATTTATCGCCCTACTTTTCCATAAGAATTATATGTGCCTATTCCTTTTGATGGCTTTATAACGTTAATCATCTTATTAGTAAAAAATAATCTTTGCTTTATTAAAGTATTATTAGTATCTTTTTGATTTTGTAAATTATTAAGAAGATTTTTAATTTCTTCATAAACACCTTTAATATGCTCATCATTAATGTTTTTAATAAAATTATTAAATTCCTCTTCACTAACAATTTTTCTTCTCTTTATTTCACTAGCAGCTAAGTTTTTACCAACTTCTTCGATCTTGTCAGCTATTTTACCTAACCCAATAATATCTTTACTTAAAATCAAGCTATATTGTTCATCTAATAATTCTAGTAAAGATTGTAATATCTTCTTTTCTTCAAAAATAACCAATTTTAATTCTGAATTCATTTTTATTCTCCTCTAATATTCTTTAGCATCCCCTTTGCAATACTTCCTGCATCAACCTTGTATGTTCCTTCTTTTATCTTTTGTTTTATTTCATTAACTTTATCTAAATTTATATTTTCATTATCATTATTTATCTTACTTAAATATTTAGCATCTTCTGATATTTCAACTTTATCCTTTAATTGCTTATTTCCTATATCTGCTTTTACATATTGTTTTTGCTTACTATACGCATTTATCATATTCTTTGCCATTATAGAGTTTATTTTCATAATTACCTCCATTTAACTTTTTTACATCATACCTATAAATATAATTATCGGCTTATCCACAATTATATTTAGTCTTTCCACAAAATTTATTAGAATAATAAATATTATTGTTAATAAATCAAAAAGGAGCCTTGTTAGACTCCTATTCTTCACACTTTTTAAAATTTGTTATTCTTATTGATATTTTATCTTCTATCTTTATACTTTCACCAGTAGCAACACATTTATCATTAACATAAATATCTAAATCTTCATCTATAGTCTTATCTAGGCAAATAACATCTCCTTCTTTTATTTCTAATATATCTTTAATGCTCTTCTTACATTTACCTAATGTAACACTTACATCTACTTTAGCGCCTAATATAGAATTATTATTTTCAAAACTTTCTACTTCTTTTCTATTTAAATCATCAAATTCTACTTCATATAGATTTTCTTTAAGCATTGTATTCATTTTATACACTTCCTTTTACGACTTTTAAGGTTAATTTCTTATATCTATTTATAAATATCTATTAGTAATCCTTGTATAGTATCAATTGTTGATGATATATCCAAGTTTTCTTTTTCTTCACTTAATAACTCATTAGTTAAGCTTTCTAATTGCTCATTAATAGTTTCTACTGTAGAGTAATATTGATTTTCCCAAAAACCTATATTCTTATTTAAAATATAAGTATAATCTACTACTGCCTTTAAATAATTTTTAATAGTTGACTTATAATTTTTAACATCAATATAACTTTTACTTAATATTAATTTATTGCCTTTTTTCTTTATGTCTTTTATATAACTTTCTAGTTCCTCTTTAGTAGCAGACTTATATGATTTCATAAAACTCTCTGAAAAATCACTTCTTGCAGAAACAGTCTTATCTTTAACTTCAATATTTCTACTTGGTTGTATACTTCTAATTTCCATTTGTAAAACCTCTATAATAACTCATTACCTTTGGAACGTAATTTTGGGTTTCTTTTGGCATTTTATAAATATCATCTATTGATGTAACACCTCTGTTCATCATCCTAGTAGGTCCACCATTATATGCCATTAGTGCCATTTCAATATCTCCATCATATCTATCTATGTATTCTTTTATATGTTTTACTCCACCTTCAATATTTTGTTCTATATTAAATGGGTCTTCTACACCTAATGCCTTACAATTTTCTGGCATAAGTTGCATAAGTCCTTTTGCTCCTGCTGAAGATACAACATTAGGATCAAAATTTGATTCTACTTTTATTATTGCTTTTACTAAATTTGAATCTACTCCATGTTGATTTGAATATAACTCTACTGCATTTTCTATTCTTTCATCTACAGTTAAATTTGACACATCAGCAGTAATGTAATTATTTATACTAGTGCTTCCACTACTTAATACCGAACTATTATATGTACTTAGAATCCCCTCTAATGAAACTTTTTCAGCCTCAGTTTTTGCATACTTGTTTTTTTCACTTATAGCACTAAGTAAGCTAGTAAGCATTATGTTAAATGCACTTGAACTAGAGCTTGAATTAGAGCTTGTACCTAAAACTGATCCTAAGCTTGAAAGACTGCTTAAATCATTTAGTGATGATTTACTTGTTGAATTAGTTAAACTACTTAAACTAGTTGAACTTAATGAGTTTGTACTACTAGAACTATTTATACCATAAAGTTGTAAAATACTATATATATCACTTAAACCCTGTATATTATTTGACATTTAATCACCCCGAAACGTTATTATATTAATTATACGGATAGTAATTATATAAATTAATAGTATTACATAAAAAATTTCGCCTTTAGAATCAATTCAAAATTTGAATTAATTCCAAAGGCGATTATATTATTTTAATTTTAGTATATCTTTGCTTCTTCTTCTCCATCAAGCACTCTAATAGCACCTTGAGCTAATGCTAATAATTCATCTTCTCCTGGATAAACAGTTATATCACTGATCCATTCAACTCTTTTCTTAATTTCATTAACTACTACAGGTGAATACGCTATTCCACCAGTTAAAATGATTTGATCTACTCTTCCATTAAGAACAGTAGCCATTTCCCCTATAGCTTTGCTAACTTGATAAATAAATGCATCAAATATTAATGAAGCATATTCATCTCCTTCTTCTCTAGCTTTTAATACATCTCTAGCATCATTAGTATTAAGATATGCAACATAGCCACCCTTACCAACTATCTTGTTATATACTTCTGCTTGAGTATACTTTCCACTAAAGCATAACTTAATTAAATCCCCAACTGGAACTGATCCTGCCCTTTCTGGTGAAAATGGCCCGTCTCCATCTAAAGTATTATTTACATCAATAACTAACCCATCCTTATGAGCAGCAACAGATACTCCGCCTCCCATATGAACTATAACAAGATTTAAATCATCATATCCTTTTCCATTTTCCCTTGCATATCTTTTAGCAACTGCTTTTTGATTTAATGCATGAAAAATACTTCTTCTTGGTAATTCAGGAACACCTGAAATTCTAGCTATATCTTGTAATTCATCTACAACAACAGGATCAACTATAAATGACCTTATTCCAACTTCTTTTGCAATCTCATTTGCTAATATTCCACCTAAATTAGACGCGTGTTGTCCTGATACTCCAACCTTTAAATCTTCTAATAAATTATCAGTAACTTCATAAGTACCTCCTGGAATTGGCCTAAGCATTCCACCTCTTCCTACTATTGCATCTAATGAATTTACATCAATATTATTTTCTTTTAAAACATTCATTATAACTTCTTTTCTAAATCCTTTTTGATCAAAAATAGTATCATATTTAGCTATTTCATCTGATGAATGTCTTAATGTTTCAACTAAAACTTCCTTTTCACCTGAATAAACTCCTATTTTAGTTGATGTTGAACCCGGATTAATTATTAATAATTTATATGCCATAATTCTCAATACCCCCTAAGTATATTACTTTCTACCCTCTGATACTAATGCAGCTAATGCAATAGAATTTACCTTTGTTTCAAAGCTATCTGCTCTTGAAGTTAAAATAACTGGAGCTGATGTTCCTACTAATATACCACCATTTTTAGTTTGCGCTGTATAAGTTAAAGACTTATACATAACATTTGCAACATCTATATTAGGAAGTACTAATATATCTGCTTTTCCCGCTACTGGTCCTGTTACCCCTTTATGATGTGCTGCTTCTTCAGATAAAGCATTATCTAAAGCTAAAGGTCCATCAACTATACACCCTTTAATTTGTCCTCTATCACTCATCTTAGATAATAATGCTGCATCTATAGTTGCTGGCATATCTGGATTTACAACTTCTACTGCGCAAACTGGAGCAACCTTTGGATTTTCTATTCCACAAGCTTTTGCTACCATTACTGAATTATTTATAATTTGAACCTTTTGCTTTAAATCTGGATAAGTATTAAATGCAGCATCTGTTAATAAAATTAATCTATCAATTCCTTCAACTTCAAATACAGATACATGTGACATTAACTTTCCTGTTCTAAGTCCAACTTCTTTATTTAATACACTTCTTAAAAAAGTAGCTGTATCAACTAGTCCCTTCATAACCATATCCGCTGTACCACTTGATACTAATTCAATTGCTTTTAATGTAGCTTTTTTTACATCAGCTTCATGAACTATTTCAAAAGCAGTTAAATCCATATCAATTTTTGCAGCAACTTCTTCAATCTTATCTTTATCCCCTACTAAAATTGCTTCTGCAATTCCTCTATCTTTTGCAGCTTTAACAGCTTCTAAAACAGGCTCATCTTGTGCCACTGCTACTGATAATTTCTTTGTTTTTGCAACCTTTAACTTAGTTAATAAATCATCAAAACTTTTACTCATGTTACACCTCTCCTATATTTTCATTTCCCAATAACCCTATTTAGTAAGTTTTTATATTTTTTTAAATTAAATGAAATATTTACCTTATATTCTATTTTATCAAACTTTTTCATAAAAACCTAAATTTTCAGAAAATTTCATGTTAAATTTTTAACCATGGGAGTGCGAAAAAAAGCAGATGTATTTTTTCAGGAATTAGTATAATTTCGTTAAGAATTTATATCCTTATTGGAGTAAATTCTAAAACTCAATTATAATATTCCTTCCAATCACACATCTACTTTTTTTCTTTTTTCCTATCTTAATGTAAATACTCCAATTTGTTTTTAGAGGCAGTATTCATTTAATATCGCTTAATAAAATCTACTTACATCTAAAATCATACTATTTCCATTTGAAGCACAAACATTAACTTTTAAAATATCTTGCTTTTAATACTACTGTATTGCACTATATTTTTCTATAATTCTCTCTGCAACTTTGATTCCATCTACTGCTGCAGATACGATTCCTCCGGCGAAGCCTGCGCCTTCTCCACATGGGTATAAGCCGCTTAGAGAAATACTTTCTAATCTTTCATTTCTAGTTATTTTAACTGGAGCTGAAGTTCTTGTTTCAATACCAGTTAAGACAGCATCTTCTCTACCATATCCCTTAATTTTTCTATCAAAATTATTTACACCTTCTTTAATTCCATCAACAACATAAGAAGGTAAACACTCTCTCATATCTGCAAATTCAAAACCTGGTTCATAACTTGGAATAACTGCTCCTAATTTAGTTGATTTTCTATCATTAACAAAATCACCTAATAATTGAACTGGAGCTTTGTATCCACCTCCACCAACTTTATAAGCTAATGATTCATAATGTCTTTGGAATTCCATTCCTCTTAACACTGAAGTTCCTTCAAAATCTTCTGGTCCAACAGTTACAACTAATGCAGAATTTGAATTAGCCTTATCTCTTGCATGATAACTCATACCATTTGAAACTAATCTATTCTCTTCTGAAGCAGCCGCTACTACTACTCCACCTGGACACATACAGAATGAATATACTCCTCTTCCTAAATCTTTGCTTTGATAAGTTAAGTTATAACTTGCTGCATGTAATCTTGGATGACTTGCCATCTTACCATATTGACCAACATTAATCATTTCTTGTGGGTGCTCAATTCTAACACCAATTGCAAATGCCTTTGGTTCCATAAATATCCCTATTTTATGTAACATTTCATATGTATCTCTTGAACTATGACCTAATGCTAAAACAAGTGCATCACATGGTATTTCATCACCATTTACAATTATACTTTTTATTTTTCCGTTATTGCTTTTTATATATTCAAGCTTAGAAGAAAATCTAACTTCTCCACCTAAAGCAATTATTTGTTTTCTTATATTTTTTACTACATCTTTTAATATATCTGTTCCAACGTGTGGTTTTGCTTCATATTTTATTTCTGCTGGAGCCCCTGCTTTAACAAGCTCTGCTAAAACATAGTCACATTTTTTATCCTTAATTCTAGTAGTAAGCTTCCCATCTGAAAATGAACCTGCTCCCCCTTCACCAAATTGAACATTTGATTCTAAATTAAGTTCGCCAGTTTTCCAAAACTTATCCACAGTCTCTGTTCTTTTATCAACATCTTCTCCACGTTCTATCACCAATGGTTTATAACCTTTTTGAGCTAACATTAATGCTGAAAATAATCCTGCTGGTCCAAGTCCAACTACTACTGGTCTATTATTAAGCTTTTCACTTCCTGGTTCAACATCTGGCTCATACTTAGATACATCAACCCTAACATCATTATCATGAAGTCTATTAACTAATTTTTCTTCATCCTTATGATTAATTTCAACTGCATATGTAAGTTTAATATTATCTTTTTTTCTAGCATCAATACTTTCTCTTACTATTCTTAAATCTTCAATTTCTTTTTCTGAAATTCTTAATTTTTTACTTACTTTTTTCTTTAATAAACTTATGTCATCATCTAAACTAAGGCTTAGATTATTTATTCTTATTGTCATATATTCACCTCATATTGGTCATTAAGGTCAATCCAAATATTTAGATTGACCTTAATGATAAATTATTGATTTAATTCTTCTGTATTTCCTGTACTGGTATTAGGATCATTAGTACTAGTCTGCGAATCTTTAGATATAGTTAATTTCACTTCACTTACGCTATCTATATTAACATTATCTACACCAACTAAATTTACAGTAGGTACTTTAGTGTATTCTCCAGCTTCAGTATATTCTGAAACATCTAATTCTGCAGCAAAGTTTGCCTCTGTTAGACTATTTAATACATCAGCATAACCCGAAACTGTTATTGTAACCTTATCTGAATCTGGTATAATAGTCAACCCCTCTGCTGTTGTTCCTACAATTGAGTATGAAATTGTAAACTCCTTGGTTTGGGCCTTGTCTATTGATATATTAACTTTTATAGAGCTTTCGCCATTATGGATTGATATCCCATCTGGTATTCCTAATGCAACCTCTACAGTAGTTGAATCCTTTATTCCAGATAAATCAATTACCTCTGTTCCAATTTCACTTACATTATTTAAAATCTCTTCTGGTCCTGTTATTCCAATTTCAGTTGTATCAGATGATATTGATTTTAGTCTTAAGCCATTAGGTAATGTTCCTGTTGTATTTATCTTTATAGGAACTGTTTTTCCTTCATTAATTTCAATAGTTGCTTCAACCCATTTTTGTGATAATTGAACCCCTGTAACCTCATTACCATTGTCATCTACCGCTGATATAATGTAGTCTTTCACAATTGTCTTTACTGCATTACTTTCTTCACCTTCAGCAATTACTTTAGTAACTTTATTAACTAAAGATTCTGGTCCTGATACTACTACAGTTTCTGGACTAAATACTGGAGTTGCAACATAATAACTAGATTTTGATATAACGTTAATCTCTGATTTTACAGGTACTTCTTTTGTAGAATACTCCTCAGTATTAACTGTAATTGTTAGCCCACTACTATTTTTAATCTTTACTGTACTTGGAGCTTCTTTAATATTTACAGCAATCTTATTTTCACCTTTTTTAAGTACAAATTCACTTAAGTCCACTGTTATCTTAAAATCACTTTTATCAATACTAAATAAATCCTGAGTGTTACCTTCAACTTTTAACTTCACATAAAAATTTTGATTTGGAGCTAACGCTAATCCTGTATCTTTTAAACTATCTGAATTTAATATTTCTACTGGCACATTATTTAATTCATAAGACTTTATTGGATTTTCAATGTTAGTTACGTAAATCCATAAGCCTAAAGATAGCAAAATACATACTAATTGAACTATTACTTTCTGTTTATTATTCCAGTTATCCATGTTTTCACCTTCTTGCCAGCAGTTTTAACATTTTTCTCTTCTCTATGATCCATTATCTTTAGTAAGATACTTCTCAATCTATCTTTATCATAATTTCTTGTTAAACGTCCATTTATAGCTAAAGAAATAGTTCCTGTTTCCTCTGATACTATAATAACTAAAGCATCAGATATTTCTGAAAGTCCTATTCCTGCCCTATGTCTGGTTCCTAATTTTTTATTTATCTCTTGATTATTAGTCAACGGTAAAACACATCCAGAAGCTACTATTCTATCTTTACCTATTATTGTAGCTCCATCATGAAGTGGAGTATTGACTACAAATATATTTTCTAATAAATTTGCAGTAATTTTTGCATCAATAATGGTTCCTGAAGAAATAATCTCTCCTAACCCTGTTCCTTGTTCAATTGCTATTAATGCTCCTGTTTTTGTCTCTGCTAAATTAGATACAGCATTAACAATTTCATTTACATATATATTTCTCTGTTCTTTATCAACAAGTCCATGCTTATCTTCAAAAGCACTTCTACCTAAATGCTCTAAAGCTCTTCTAATTTCAGGTTGAAATATTATTACAACAGATATTATTCCAATTGTTAAAGTTTTGCTTAGTATAAAATATAGCATGCTCAAATTTAAAATAGAACTAATTGGTATCAATATAATAATAAATGCTATTCCCTTCAATAGCTGCTCAGCTCTTGTTTCTTTAATTAACATATATCCTTTATAAAATATAAATGCTACTACTAAAATATCAATAACAGCAGTAACTGACATACTCTTTAGTGAATTCATTACGATTGTAATAAAGTTTTGCATCTAATCCACCACCATAAATTTACTAATTAAATTATACACTATAATAATAATTGTTAAAATATTATTATTTTATTTTTAATATTTCATTTAAGTATAATTTCTTTTTTTCTTAATATAAATTATATAAAATGACTTCTTCATAATATTTAAATTGTAATTATACTTAAAGGATGTGAATTTTTTTTGGAAAATATAAAAAAAACATTATCTGATAATAAAATATTCTTAATTACTTTAAGCATAGGTGTAATTGTAACATCTACTATGATGATATTATTATATAAAAATAATAATGCTATTCAAACCTTAAGTAATAATGGATTAATTATTACAGACACTTCATCAAAAGAATTTGAACCTTATGTTACTGAACTTTCTTCCATTAACTCTACTTTAAAAGACTGTATTAGTGGAGTAACAGTAAATACTAAATCAGCTTCAAGCATATTGAGTGATGATTTAAGTAAATTAAGTGCATTAAAAGAAAAGGTCGCTTCAACAGTTGTAGCTAATAATGAAACTCCTGAAATAATTCCAAAGCTTACATCCTGTATAGAAAATACAGAGAATCTTTATAAATACTGTCTTGAAGTTTTATCATATACAAGTAATTTAACAGCTCCTGAAACTACTTCACAAATTTTAGTATTAAAAGAAGCTTGTAATAGTAGCTATGCTGAATTATCTCCTTATGGATTTTCTTTAGAGTTACCAGAAGATAGTGAAACTTTTTTTGATAACTTAATTGGTTATTTAAATACAATTGATAAATTGAATAAACAAGACTCTATAAAAACTAATCAATATAATGCCTATATTGAAAAACTTACTAAATGTACTAATAGTTTTTCTGATTTATTAGAAGACTTAGAACCTGCAATAAAATTAATAAGAAAAGATAATCGCTCATTAGATGTAATACTTGATGATATAAAGAAAAAGGAAGATACTTTAACCGTAATAAAAAATGATTTTAATTATTCTTCTATACCAGAAGGTTGTATTTCTTATTACAACTCTGTAAATAATACATTTTCATTATATTCTACTTATTTAAATGCCCTTAAAGTTGCAGTTATTTATGAAAAATCATCTTCATCATATGAAGATAATAAAAAAAATATAGATAAATATTATGAAAATGCATTTTCTAAATATGAAGATGTAAAAACTTCCTTTGAATCATTATTAAACTCTTTTTGATAATGTTTTGTATTATTTAAAATTTTTTGGGTAAAATAAATCTCGATTGGGTTATTCCAAAAGGAGGTTTATTATGAAATTTGGAAAATTCTTATTTTGTATTATACTAACACTATCCCTTTCAGCACTTGACTTAAGCTTATATAATTCATATGTTGAAGTAAGCGCAAGTACAATATTAGAGAACAATTTAGCAAATTTAGAAAGTAACACAAATAACTATATAAATTTATCTGATGAAGATTACGTAGAAGTTTTTAAAGAAAATAATCAAATGCTTTATTTAACACAATCAGATATTTATTTAATGTCTCAAGTAGTATATGCTGAAAGTAAAGGTGAGCCCTATGAGGGTAAAGTTGCTGTTGCATCAGTAATATTAAACAGAGCTCTTAACAGTGGATTTCCTAACACAATTGAAGGTGTTATATATCAACCTAGAGCTTTTTCTTGCATTGTTGATGGTCAAATTAACGTTGAACCAACTCAAGAATGTTTTGATGCTGTTTATGATGCATTAAGTGGAAATGATCCTACAGGAGATGCTGTATTTTTCTATAATCCTGATATAGCTACTTGTTCCTGGATGCAAAGTGTAGAAAAACATAATGTAATTAGTATAGGACAACACTTATTTTTCACTTTGTAGCATAAAGAAAGGGTTACCATCATGGTAACCCTTAAATTTTATTCAAAAGTTGGCTTTATTATTGCTTTTCCTTCACTTACTAATACTTTTCCTTTTGCGATTACAGTATCAATATCCAATGTTTCTTTATCAACCATTACTAAATCTGCATCTCTGCCTGATTCAATTCGTCCTTTATTATCTAACTTTAAAACTTCTGCCACGTTTGATGTAATTACTTGTATAGCCTTTTCTATAGGTACATTATATTCATTTATACTATCTTTAACTTCTCTATAAAGAGTTTGAACTGAGCATATTCCTAACCCAACTAACTTACCTGAATCATCAAATATAGGCATACTTCCATTTCCATCAGAAGAAAATGTTATATGTTTTATATCTACTCCATTCTTTAATAAAAGAGCTAATCCCTCTCCAGCTCTTAATTCGCCTGGTTCTAAATATCTTGGATCTGAGCTTGTTGTCAAATCAATAAATCCACCTTTTTTAGCATATTCAATTCCAACTTCAAATAACTTATCACTTCTATTAATATGTGTTGGTAAAAGCTGAGTTGGTGGAATTTCTGTTTCTTCTATTACTTTAAATAAATAATCTAATCTTCTTGCACCATCTCCCAAATGAACATTAACAATACCTGCTTTTCCTGATAATATTCCTCCTACTCTAGCTTGAGCAACAGCATTTACAAAATCTTGATATGTTGCCTGAGAACTTCTATGATCTGATAATGCAACTTCTCCAACGCCAATAATTTTATCAACCATCATAAAGTCGCCTTTAATACTTTCAGTTATAGTTTTTACCGGTATTTCATAAGAGCCTGTATAACAATATGTTGTTATTCCTTCTTCTTCTAATCCCTTAGCTTTTGCAATTAAGGCTCTCATATTTCTACATACTCCATCGGTTCCTATACAACCAACTACCGTAGTTATTCCTGATTCAACTAATGAAATTACTGATATTTCTGGAGTTCTTGTCTTAAATCCACCTTCTCCACCGCCACCAATAATATGAACATGCGAATCTAAAAAACCTGGAAATAATATCTTTCCTTTTCCATCTATTATACTTATATTTACAAAATCATTTGGAACATTCACATTATCATATATTCCCTCAATTTTATCACTTACTATGACAATATCTTTTATACCTAGCTTTTCAGGGGCATATACATTTACATTTTTAATAACTGTAATCAAATTAAAATCCTCCTTAAGTATAACTATAAATAAAAAATTAATCCTAAAACTGCAGCTATAACTATTACTAATATGGGATGAACCTTTTTAGATAATAATATAACTCCTATTATCAAAGTTATTATTATACTTTTTAAATCTATATATACTTCTTTTGCCAAATCTATAAATGCATATATTATCAGTGCAATTAGTACAGGCCTCATACCTAGTAAAGCCCCTTTAATTACCTCTGACTCTTTAAACTTATTTAATATTTTACTTATAATTGTTACTAATATGAAAGATGTTGTGACTACACCTAAAGTTGCAAATATACTTCCTAATACTCCATCTATCTTATATCCAACGAAAGTTGCCGAATTAATAGCCACCGGGCCAGGTGTCATTTGTGATATTCCAATTATATCGGTAAACTCAGACATTGATATCCATCCATTACTTTCTACTACTTCCTTTTGGATGAATGGTAGCATTGCATACCCACCACCAAAACTAAATGTTCCTATTTTTAAAAATGCCCAAAATAATTTAATTAATATTTCCATTAGTTCACCTTTTTCCTTAAGAATATAGCCCCATATACTCCAGATATTATTATTACTATTACTGGATGAATATCAAAAAACATTAAAACCACTAAAGATATAATTATTGTTATTACAGTTCTACTATTCTTTTCTAATCCCTTTGCTAGACTAACCGCCCCTATTAACACTAATATGGGAACTGCTGCTGTTATTCCTTTAAAAGCTGCATTAACATAATAATTGCTTCTAAACTGCATAAAAAACATAGCTATCAACAATATAATAAAAAATGATGGTAACACTACTGCTAATAATGCAGTAATTGCTCCAAATATTCCACTTATTTTATATCCTAAAAATACAGACGTATTTACAGCTAATGCCCCTGGTAAACTCTGTGCAACAACTAATATATCAACAAACTCTTCCTTACTTAACCATCCCTTATTTTTAACTACTTCCTCTTCTATTAATGGAATCATTGCATATCCACCACCAAAAGTGAATGCACCAATCTTAAATATAGATATAAATAATTCTATTAGCTTTTTCACCCTTCCTTTCAACTCCTTCGTTTATATTTTATTACTGTATTTAAGTTATGTATTATTTAAATTCAACAATTCGAATCATTATTTATTAATAAATTATATAATTTTTGGTAATTATCTTTCAATATATATCACTCTATTACTATTAAATTTAACAAAACTTAGCACAATATAAATATTAATAAAGCTCTAAAAAATAAGTTTTCAAATGTTATTTATAATTCTTAAAATTAAATTCATGAAAGCAATTATAAAACTCATATACAACATAAATAAAAAAATAGAACCGCCAATGCGATTTTTAGTGTTGCATCTAAGTAAAACTTACTTGTTGACACGAATGTATTATGTCTAAGGAATAATTTACAACTAAAAAAATAAACCCCCATGTGATTTAATAGTCTTGCTATAAACTATTCACATGGAGGTTTTTTATTATGTCCAATACTAATAATAAATTAGTTTTTAATAAATTAATAGCGGAAATTCAAGGAACTTTTCTAGAAAGAGTTATTTCAAAATATGATGGAAATTTTAGAAGTCAGCATTTTGATACCAAATCACATTTATATGCATTACTTTATTCTAATTTTATGAACTGTAAAAGTTTAAGAGAGTTACAAACTCAAATATCTCATAATAATAAATTGAAAAAATTCATTAATATACCAAGTGTTTCTCAATTTAGTAGAAAGAATGCATCTAGAGATAGTCGGATTTTTGAAGATATATTTTATTATCTTATATCTAAAGCTAAAAAGCGTTTTGGAGAATATAAACTAATTAAAGATTTTCCTCCGCTTAGAATCATAGATTCAAGCGTAATCGTAACAGCATTAAAATTAGCTCCATCACTTAAATTTGATGACGAAAAATCAGTAATGAAAATTAGTACAATGTTTAATGGCGAATATCCTGAACACATAAATATAGTTAAAGGTAATATTAATGATAGAAAATGTGTTGATAATATGTTTAGAGACAAAGATTGTATATATGTGTTTGATAGAGGATATTACGATTATAGATGGTATGATAAACTTACTGAAAATGGATTTAAATTTGTTACTCGTGGAGTCAAAAACTCAATAGTAATGGAGGAAAAATTTTTAGACTCAAATATAAATGAAGATATTTATGATACTGAGGTAATAATGGGCTCAACGCCCGGCGGAAATTTAACCTTTAATAAATATAGAGAAATTATGTGTTTTGATGAGAATGATGAAGCAATTACTTTTATAACTAATATTTTTGATTTATCAAAAGAAGACATTATAAATATATATAAGAAACGTTGGGAAATTGAGCTGTTCTTTAAATGGATTAAACAAAATCTTAGAATTAAAAAATTTATAGGTTATAATGAAAATGCTGTTAGAATTCAGATTTTTTCAGCATTAATAACATATATGTTAATTTATTTATTTTGTAAAAAGCAAAATTTAGAAGTTAAATATAATATTCTTATTCTAACAAGAATAATCCGATCAAATCTTCTTGAGATTTATTATAGAGGATTAATTACTTTAAGTGGATAAAATAATTTAAAAAATTCTATTCAAAAATTGGACAAGTGCACACTTTTTTAATTCATTATTTTTCCATATGAATAAAAAGTGAGTATTATCGAAAAAATTTCGTTAATACTCACTTTTACTTTAAAAGCAATAGTAATCTATTTCTTTAATACAACACTAAAAATCACTAATGCGATTCTCTTTTTTTATATTATTCTTGGTCTAATATTATTTTCTTAGCTCCTAAGATTGATGTAGCACTCATTGAGAACTCATCTAATCCATATTCAACTAATGTAGGTATAGCAGCTTCATCTCCTGCCATTTCTCCACACATTCCAACCCATTTACCGTGCTTGTGAGCTCCATCAATAGTCATCTTTATTAATCTTAATACAGCTGGGTGCATTGGATTATAAAGGTATGATACTTTTTCACTCATTCTGTCAGCAGCTAATGTGTATTGGATTAAGTCATTAGTTCCGATTGAGAAGAAGTCAACATACTTAGCTAATTCATCAGCCATAACTGCTGCTGCTGGAATTTCAACCATGATACCCCATTGAATAGTTTCTGAAGTTTTAATTCCTTCAGCATGTAATTCTGCTCTACATTCTTCAACGAATTCTTTAGCAGCTTGGAATTCTTCTAATCCAGAAATCATTGGGAACATAACACAAAGGTTTCCGTAAACAGAAGCTCTTAATAAAGCTCTGATTTGAACTCTGAATATATCTTTTCTATCTAAGCATAATCTGATAGCTCTGTATCCTAAGAATGGATTCATTTCTTCAGGTAATGGTAAGTAAGGTAATACCTTATCTCCACCGATATCTAATGTTCTTATAACAACTTGCTTACCGTTAGCTTTTTCTAAAACAGTTTTGTAAGCATTGAATTGTTCTTCTTCAGTTGGAGCTTGGTCTCTGTCCATGTATAAGAATTCAGTTCTGAATAATCCTACACCGTCTCCACCGTTAGCTAAAACTTGATCTATATCTTCTGGCTTACCGATGTTACCGCAAACTTCAACTCTCTTACCAGATTTAGTTACAGTTTTAACTTCGATAAGTTTCTTTAATTCTTCTTGTTCTGCTGCAAAAGCTTCTTTCTTAGCTTTGTATTCAGCAACTACTTCTTCAGATGGGTTGATTATAGCAATACCTTCGATACCGTCAACTATTACTAAATCACCATTTTTAACAGTTGTAGTTATATCTCCTAAACCAACAACAGCAGGAATTTCTAATGTTCTAGCCATGATAGCTGAGTGAGAAGTTCTTCCTCCGATGTTTGTTAAGAAACCACAAACCTTTGATCTATCTAATTGAGCTGTATCTGATGGAGTTAAATCGTGAGCTACAACTACTGTATTTTCTTCAGTTATAGCAAATGCACTTCCACCTTTTCCTGCTAAGTTAGAGATGATTCTCTTAGAAACGTCTTTAATATCAGCAGCTCTTTCTCTCATATAATCATTGTCCATTGATTCGAAAATCATAACAAATGTATCTGTTACATTTTGAACAGCTTTCATAGCGTTTAAGCTATCATTTTCAACTGTCATTTCCATTTGACCAGTAAATTCTGGGTCATCTAATAGTGTTAAGTGAGCTTCGAAAACAGCCGCTTCGTGTTCACCTATTTCAGCAAGTGTTTTTTCCTTTATTGCTGTTAATTGTTGTTTTGATGCTTCTAATGCAACATTTAATTTTTCTTTTTCTGCAGCTACGTCTTCAACTTTAGCATCGTTAATAACTATTTCTTCATGTTCTTGAATAAATACTTTACCTATAGCGTAACCTTTTGATGCAGCGATACCTTTTTTCATATAAATTCCTCCTACACTTAAGCATAAATTTAATACTATTATTAAAATTATTGTTATACTTTAAGCCACTATAATATTTCTATTACAATTTAATGACCTATTATATACTGTTGAAAATTTGTAAGATAAATCTATCCCATTTTAAATTTATCTTATTTAAACTTAATACGACCATGAGTATTATAACATATTTTAAATAACGTTATCATTAATTTTTTTAAATTTTATCTTTGTGTGGAAGCATTCTCCTAAAAAAATATAGAATTTATTTATTATTTCAAGAAAAATCATTCGCTATACGTATAATTTATAAATCATCAACTAAAACACTAGCCTTGGCATAAGCTGTTGATTTAGCCTCAAAGAAGTCTGTTTTAACAGTATTAGCATTTGATAATGAATCAACCCATGGAGCTGGATTTTTATCGTATCCTTCAAATAAAGGTTCTAATCCTATTTCTTTTAGTCTTTTATTTCCTAAATACTTAATGTATGAATCAATTAGATTTTTATTAATTCCTTGTATGTTTTCTCCAATAACATAATTTCCCCAATTAATCTCATGTTCAACTCCAATTTTCATCATAAGTCTTAATTCTTCAACAAACTCTTTAGTAAATATTTCTGCCTCTTCTTTTTGAAGTTCTCGAATTAAACTTCTAAATAACCATAAATGTGTATTTTCATCTCTATTTATATAACGAATTTCTTGAGCTGAACCTGGCATCTTCCCGTTTCTTTCAAGGTTATAAAAGAACATAAATCCAGAATAAAAATAAATTCCTTCCAATATGAAGTTAGCCATAATAGTTCTTATAAGATTTTCTTCAGTTGGATTTTCTAAAAATTTATTATATTGCTCTCCAATAAACTTATTTCTTTCTAGAAGAACTTTGTCATCTTTCCATTGATAAAGAATTTCATTTCTTTTTTCTGGTGAACAAATTGTATCAAGCATATAGCTATAGCTTTGTGAATGTACAGCCTCCTGGAATGCTTGAATAGTTAAACATAAATTGATTTCACTAGCAGTTACATAATTATTTATATTGCTCAAATTAGCTGTTTGTATTGAATCTAAGAATATTAAAAATGATAATATCTTATCATATGCCATTCTTTCGTTATTATCTAACTTTCCATAATCCTTTAAATCCTGAGAAAGATTAATTTCTTCTGGAATCCAAAAATTATTCATTGCCTGTCTGTACCAATCTGATGCCCATTTATATTTCATATTATTAAAGTCATTTAAGTTAGTGGTATTTCCATTTATCATTTTTTTCTTACTAACTTCAATATCACCATTTTCATTAAATAAAGGCTTTTTCCTTATCTCCATTTCTTTTCTCCCGCTCTTAACTTAGTATGTCTCAAAAGCATTAATCCTCTACACAATTAATACTTTTGAGATAATAATCAATTTTTATGCAGAACAGCTTTCACATTCTGCAACTTCTAATGACTTAGATCTTACATAATAAATAGATTTAACTCCGCACTTACATGCTGTTATATATAAATTCATTATTTGTCTCATTGTATATTCTGTTGTTATATATAAATTAAATGATTGACCTTGGTCTATATGTCTTTGTCTAATTCCATTTATCTTTATACAAAGCTGTTGATCTATATTATAAGCTGAATTATAGTACCAGAAATTCTCCCAACTTAAATTTGGAGCTGTTTTTGGAACAATACTTCCCTTCTTTTCTTCTAGCCAGAATCTTGCCATAACAGGATCTACTCCCTCTGATGTTCCAGCTATTGTTGCTGTAGAACCATTTGGAGCAACTGCAAATAAGTATCCGTTTCTTAATCCGTATTTTCTTACATCACTTTTTAAGTCATTCCATTTGTCTGAATCATAATTTCTTAAGCTAAAATACTCTCCATTTTGCCAATCTGAACCATCGAAACATGAGTATGCTCCTTTTTCTTTAGCTATTTTCATACTTGCTTTAATTGCATAATAATTTATTTTTTCATAAACCTTATCTGCAAACTCTAAATGTTTTTCTTCATTCCAGTGAATTTTATTATTTGCAAGCATATGATGGTATCCACTAGTTCCTAATCCTATTGCTCTATATTTTTTATTAGTAACTTCAGCAAAAGGTACTGAGTAGTAATTTAGATCTATTACATTATCCATAGCTCTTATTTGAGTTTCAACTACATATTCCACATCTTCATCGTTATTTACGTCAACATTTCCTAATACTATTGATGAAAGATTACAAACTACAAAATCCCCTGCCTTAGTTTTTTCAACTATAATAGTATCTCCATTGTCATCTGTTATTGTTGTATTTTGAATATCCATAGGACTCATATTTTGCATTATTTCTGTACATAAATTAGAAGAGTAAATCATTCCTGCATGTTTGTTAGGATTCATTTTATTTACTGTATCTCTGTAGAAAGCAAAAGGTGTTCCTGTTTCTGCAGCACTTTTAATAATCAATCTAACTATATCCTTAACAGACATTACCCTTTTATCAATTCTGTCATCATTAACACAATCATAATATCTTTTTTCCCATTCTTCCCCATAGTAATCTTCTAAAGAATATCCCTTAATGGATTTAATCTCATGAGGACACATCATGTACCAATTAGCGTCTATATCCTCTTCTGCTAATCTCCAGAATAAATCTGGATAACAAAGCCCTGGGAAAATATCGTGCGCTTTCTTTCTATCATCACCATTATTAGTTCTTAATTGTAAAAACTCTGGTACTTCTTTATGCCAAGCATCAAGCCATATTGCAACTGATCCATTTCTTACTCCCAATTGGTCAACTGCTACTGCCGTATCATTAAATAGCTTTATCCATGGAATTACTCCACCTGATGCTCCTTTAAAACCTCTTATCGCTGATCCTATAGCTCTTATCTTACCTATATAAATTCCCATTCCTCCACCGAACTTTGATACTTCTGCAAAGTTATCTAAAGATTTATATATTCCTTTTAAGCTATCCTCTACTGTATCAATAAAACATGAACTTAATTGATAAAATGGCTTTCTAGCATTTGACATAGTAGGTGTTGCCATAGTTGCTTTAAGTGAGCTTAAAACATCATAAAACCTCTTTGCCCACACTAATCTATTTTGTTTATCCTCTGGAATTGCTAAATGCATTGCTATTCCCATAAACATTTGTTGTGGAAGCTCAAGAGGTTTTCTATTATAGTCTTGAATAAGATATCTTTTTGTTAATAAATCTATACCACTATAAGTGAATATATAATCTCTTTCAGGCTTTATCTCTTTTTCCAATTCCTCAATTTCTTCTTTAGTATAATTTTCTAAAATATACTTTCCATATAATTTCTTATCAGTCATTTCAGAAATAAATTCATAATAATTACTATATGGCTTATCTTGTACTTCTCTTCCTCTATTTCTTTTTACTTCATCATATAATCTATCTACATATAATTTTGATGCAACATACTGCCACTTTGGCTCTTGTTCAGTAGTTAGCTCTAATGCTATTTGAATTACAGAATTTCTAACTTCCTCTTCATTCATTGACTCTCTTATTATATTTTTACACCCATCAATTAGCTTCTCTTTTACATAAATTCCTTGTAAATCATCTATTTCACTAACTGCTTTTTTACAAATACTTTCTAAATTAACCACGTTTGCTCCTCCACTATATATAGTATATTTTATTCTTCTCTACACAATATATCGTAATTATAATCTTACTATTTATTATTGTAAAATAACTTATAAAGCAAAAAAACTAAAAAAAAAGACTTATCTTTTCAATTTCTTCAATTTCCTTTAATAATCTATAATGATTATTAATCAATAATTACTTTCCATATATTTATCATTTTTTTATTTATTATTATTATGTTACATATATTTAAAATAAATTACTTAACATAGCTATATTTTTAATATATAATCTTTATGAAAACTATCGATATATTAATACAGAGGTATTTTTTATGAAAGATTTATTTAAAAGTAAAAGTTTTTACATTGACGTTGTAGTAATTATTTTAGGATGTTTTATTTCTTCATTAGGAGTTAATCTATTCCTATCTAATGCTAAGCTTCTAAGTGGTGGAGTTACTGGTATAGCACTAATTTTGCAATATTTATTTAATGTTCCATCAGGAATAACAGTTTTTCTACTTAACATCCCCCTATTTTTTGTAAGTTATAAATTCTTAAGCAAGCGCTTTACTATTTACACTGCAATAGGTATGATTTCATTTTCAACTGCATTAATGATAACTAAACCTTTATCTAACTTAGTTCAAGTTGATGATATGTTATTATATTGTATTTATGGTGGAGTTTTAAGTGGAATTGGATATGGATTAGTATTTTATAGAAATGGTTCTATTGGTGGTACTGATATTATTACTATGGTTATTAGAAAAAAATATTCAAACTTTGATATCGGAAAAGTTGGATTTGGATTTAACTTAATTATAGTTGGTATTTCAGTTTTCATATTTGGACTACCTAGAGCTCTATACACATTAATATCACTATTCATTACCAGCACACTTTTAGATAAAGTACTAAATGGTTTTACTAGTAAAAAACTTCTTCTTATTTTAACTGAAAAGGAAAATGATATTATTAATTACGTAATAAAAGATATGCATCGTGGTGTTACTGCTCTTATGGCTGAGGGTGGATATACTAGAGATAAGAAAAAGCTATTATATGTTGCAGTTACAACATCTCAAATGATTAGCTTAAAAACTAAAATATTAAGAGTTGATCCAAAAGCTTTTATTACTATAATAGATGTATCTGAAGTTAAAGGAAAAGGCTTCGCAACAATTTAGTTACTACGTGTAATATCAAAAAAGAAAGATTATATCGTAGGGAATATTTCACTAATTCCCGAAGAGATAATCTTTCTTTTTTCTTTATCCATGTAATAACTAATTCACAAACTTTTAACCTAAAATTGAATGTAATAACTAATTCACAAACTTTTAACCTAAAATTGAGTTAATGTTTTTGCTGATAAATAATATTTCAATATTCTTAGAAAAGTAGACTATGCAACATTTTCTATTTACCCTAATACTTTAAATACTTTCTAAGTATTCTTTTTTTCCTATTTCGTATAGGTTATTTCCTTCTGTGTCTATTATAACAACTAATGGCATGTCTTTTACTTCTAGCTTTCTTATTGCTTCTGCTCCTAAATCATCATAAGCTATTACTTCTGACGACTTTATGCATTTACTTATTAATGCACCCGCTCCACCTATTGCTCCAAAGTATATTGCATTATTTCTTTTTATTGCACTTATAACTTCTTCATTTCTTGCACCCTTACCTATCATGCCCTTTAAACCTAAATCTAATAGCCTTGGTGCATAACTATCCATTCTATAACTAGTTGTCGGTCCAGCCGAACCTATAACCTCTCCTGGCTTTTCTGGAGTAGGTCCTACATAATATATAACTTCACCATTAATATTTAAAGGTAACTCTTTTCCTTCATCTAGTAAATTTATTAATCTTCCATGAGCTGCATCTCTAGCAGTATAAACTATTCCTGATAATAATATGCTATCTCCAGCTCTTAATGTTTTCGATATTTCTTCAGTTAAAGGAGTTGATATCTTCTTTTCCATTTTAAATCCTCCTACAGTTCTCTTTCTTTATGTCTTGTTGCATGACAATTGATATTAACTGCTACAGGCAAACCTGCTATATGAGTTGGATATGTTTCTATATTTAACCCTAAAGCTGTAGTTTTTCCACCAAAGCCCTGTGGCCCTATTCCTAATTTATTAATATTAGCTAAAAGCTCCTCTTCTAAATCACTATAAAACTTATCTTCATTTCTTTTATCTAATGGTCTTATTAATGCTTTTTTAGCCAGATAAGCAGCCTTATCAAAAGTTCCTCCAATTCCCACTCCTATTACTATAGGTGGACATGGATTTGGTCCTGCAAGCTTTACGGTCTCAATTATAAAATCTTTAACTCCTTGTAATCCATCTGATGGTTTAAGCATTTTGATTCTACTCATATTTTCAGATCCAAACCCCTTAGGAGCAACTGTTATTTTTATTTTATCACCAGCCACCATATTATAATAAATAATTGCTGGTGTATTATCTTTTGTATTAATTCTATTAATAGGGTCTTTAACTACTGACTTTCTTAAAAAGCCCTCTTCATAACCCCTTCTGACACCTTCATTTATAGCATCATCTAATAAGCCCCCAACAATATGTACATCTTGTCCTATATCAATAAAAATACAAGCCATTCCAGTATCCTGACATATTGGCATATTTTCATTTTTAGCTATATCAGAATTCAATATTATTTGATCTAATATATTTTCTGCTAATGGCCAAGTTTCATTTTCTTTTGCATTGCATAATGCTCTTTTTACATCATTTGATAAATAATAATTTGCTTCAATACAAAGTTCTTTTACTGTATCAATAATTTTTGATATATGTATTTCTCTCATTTAAGAACCTCCCCTTCCTGTATATATGAATAGTTTATTATTTTTAGATAAATTTTACAACTAAAACCTAAAATAGATTCTATTTATAAAAAAAGCAAAAAAGTTAGCAGCTAATATAAAAATTAACTACTAACTCCTAAATTTCCTGGGAAATTTCTATTATTCTGCACCTTTTTCAGAATTACCATCAAAATATTTATCAATACCATCAGATATTCCTTTTACAATTAATTCTTGATGCGCATCAGTTTTTAACTCTTGTTCTTCTGTTGGATTTGATAAAAAACCACATTCCACTATTATTGAAGCACCTTCATATTTATCTCTTAATATTAAATAAGCTTCTCCTGCTGGCTTAGCAACTCTTTTATTATTATCATTAACTGTTTCTTTAATAGATTCTTGAACTTTAGTTGCTAGTTCATAACTCTTTTCATTTGATGCATACCACACTTGTGCGCCATAACATTTGCTTTGTGGAAACATATTTTGATGTATTGAAACAAATATATCGCAATTTGTTTCTGTCTTTAATGAAACCCTCTTCTTCAAATCTTCCCTTTTTTTCTCTTTTACAGTTTTTCCTTCTTGATAAAGACCTTCATCACTTTCTCTGGTCATACAAACTTTATAACCTTTTTCCTCTAAGTTATCTCTAAGTTTTAATGCTATTTGTAAATTTATATCCTTTTCTATTGTTCCTGATTGTGATTTTGCACCACCATCAATTCCACCATGTCCTGGATCAATTAAAATTATTTTTTGTGATTCATCCTCTTTTACCGTTGCATAAGCTGGAGTAATTAAACTCGTAAGTATTAAGCAAGTAAAAATAGCAACAATAATTTTTTTCATAACACATCCTCCATTATGTTAATCTTGTTTTTATTTTGTTTAATTTTATAACTATTTATTCAAAATAAAAAAAAGAGCGATTTCTCGCTCTTTCTTAATTATTGTTTTCAACTACTATTTCTGCAATATTTGTTGAATGGTCACCTATTCTTTCTAGATTACTTAATAAATCAAGGAATATTGCACCAGCATATGCATTACAAGTACCTTCATGTAATCTCTTAATATGTAGGTCTCTGTATCTCTTATGCATCTTATCTATTTCAGCTTCAACATTTGTTATTTCTTTTGCTTTTGCTGAATCTCTATCAGAATAACTTTCTATTGATATATCTAATGCCTTTAAAGTACTTTGATACATATTTGTTATTTCATCAATAGCTTCATCACTATAGCTTAATTTTTTATTAATCTTTTGAACAGTTAAATCTGCTAAGTTTTCTGCATGATCTCCTATTCTCTCAATATCATTAACTATATGGAATGTAGATGCAACTATATTCTTTTCTTTATCAGATAATTCACATTTAGAAAGCTTAACTAAATAATTTGTTATGCATTCTTCAAGGTTATTAATTATCTCTTCATTTTCATATACTTTTTCAGCTAAGTTTTCATCATTTTTCATAAATGCATCCATAGCTAATTCTAAACTTAATTTTGCCTTATTAGACATTCTTATAGTTTCTTTAACAACTTGTCCAGCCGCAATTACTGGAGTTTCTAATAATCTATCATCTATATATTTAGGTCCTACCTTTTCGTCATCTTCACCTGGTATTATTCTCTCAACTATTTTACATAATATAGGTATTAAAGGAACCATTATTAAAGTATTCACTACATTAAATATTGTATGTGCATTTGCAATTTGTCTATTTACATCTGTAGTGAAATATGAAACAAAGTTACCTAAGAACCCTGGTACTATTATTGGTAAGAATATTATAGTACCAACTACATTGAATATTAAATGCAACATAGCCGCTCTATGAGCAGTTTTATTAGTTCCAACAGTTGCAAGCATTGCTGTTATACAAGTACCAATATTACATCCCATTATTATTGGAAGTGCTTGGTTAATATTTAATGCTCCTGCTGTTGCTAAAGCTACAAGTATACCTGTAGTCGCAGATGAACTTTGAAGTACTGCTGTAATTAATGCCCCTGCTATTACACCTAAATACCAGTGTGATCCTACTGTTGTAAGTATTTCTTGGAACATTGGAGATGATGTCAATGGTTTCATTGCTCCACTCATAGTTCCCATACCAACAAATAAAATACCAAATCCAAGTATTATGTTACCAATTTCTCTTCTCTTTTTGCCCTTAACAAACATTACCATCATAGCACCAACAAAAACAAAAATTGGTGCAATATTATCTAATTTAAAAGCAACTAATTGCGCCGTAACGGTTGTTCCAATATTTGCCCCCATTATAATTCCAGCCGCTTGTGCTAAATTCATTAATCCAGCATTAACAAATCCAACCACCATAACAGTTGTAGCACTACTACTTTGAATTACCATAGTTACTACAGCTCCGACAATAACTCCAATTATAGGATTTTTAGTTACTTTTTCAAGTATCTTTTTTAATCCTTCTCCGGCAGCATTTTCAAGACCATCTCCCATTAACTTCATACCGTAGATGAATAGTCCTAATCCACCTAGTAATTTAACAATAGTTAATATCGTATCCAAGATAATTTCTCCTTCACTCTTGTATATTTTATGTATATTAATAAAAGTTTCACCTCGTTAAGTTTACAATAAAATTTAACATTTGTTAATAGATTTCAACATTTTTTAACATAGATTTAATATTATTCTTTTTAATTTTATGATAGATATTTCATTAATATATATTGATAAACTTTATTTAATTAAAATAAAAAGTAATCATACTAACTATTTACTATTAGTTATGATTACTTTGCTAAACATACAGATTATTTATATTTATATTTTTACTTAATTTCCTCTAATTTTGATTTAATATTATATTTATAATTAAGTCATTACTTAATATTATAGCACCTTATAAGCAATTTCTCTTTTAATAATATTATTTCACATAAAAAAAAAGAGAGGTATAAAACCTCTCTGATAAAATACTATCTCTTAGAGAATTGTGGTGCTCTTCTAGCTTTCTTAAGACCGTATTTCTTTCTTTCTTTCATTCTTGGGTCTCTTGTTACGAAACCAGCTTTCTTTAATTCAGATTTTAAGTTTTCATCTGATTTAATTAAAGCTCTTGTAATTCCGTGTCTGATAGCTCCAGCTTGACCTGTGAATCCACCACCGTGAACGTTAACTAAAACGTCGAACTTATCCTTAGTTCCAGTTAAAACTAATGGTTGGTTAACTATCATTCTTAAAGTTTCTAAACCGAAGTAAGTTTCGATTTCTCTATTATTGATAACAACTTTACCGTTTCCTGGTACAAGTCTAACTCTTGCGATTGATTTTTTTCTTCTTCCAGTACCCATGTATTGAACTTTTGCCATTTTTTATTCCTCCTCCCGAGCTTGTATTAGTACTTTAATTCAAGTACTTCTGGTTGTTGAGCTGCATGTTCGTGCTCAGCACCTTGGTATACTTTTAACTTCTTAAGCATTTTTCTTCCTAATACTCCTGTTGGAAGCATTCTTCTAACTGCTTCTTCGAAAGCGAATTCAGGTTTCTTAGCTAATACTTCTCTGTATGGAGTTTCTTTTAATCCACCTGGATATAAGCTGTGCTTTCTCATCATTTTTTGATCTAACTTCTTACCAGTTAAAACAACTTTTTCTGCATTGATAACTATAACGAAATCTCCGCAATCAACATTTGGTGTAAATGTTGGCTTATTCTTTCCTCTTAATATTGAAGCAACTTGGCTAGCAACTCTTCCTAGTGGCTTACCAGCAGCGTCAACAACATACCATTTTCTTTCAACTTCTTGTGCTTTTGCAATGTATGATTTCATGTGTTTTCCCTCCCTGAACTTACATTTATCGTTATACTTCATTATGTATAACATTTATGTCAAGACCTCGGGGCTCGTGGCCTTACGTACATAAATTATTCTAACAAACAAAATAAATTATAATACACGGATGCGGGTGTGTCAATATTTTTTGTAAATATTTTTTAATAATACACCTCTTTTAAAAATAGTCCATGAGGAGGCACGCAATCTCCTGCTAAAGTTCTATCTTTTTGATTTATTATATCTGATATTGACACAGCATCTGTTTTTCCCCTACCAACGTTTATTAGAGTCCCAACTATTATTCTAACCATATTATATAAAAAACCATCACCACTTACAGAAATTTTTATAACTTTCTCTTCTTTTTCTACTTTTACATCAAAAATAGTTCTAACAGTACCCTTTACAGAACTTCCTTGTGTCTTAAAAGCAGCAAAATCATGTGTACCGATAAACTGCTTTGCAGCAATTTTCATAGCATCTATATCAAGATCATATTTGTAATGGTACATTTGATTTCTCATTAATGCAGAAGGTACTTCAGAATTTAATATATAATACTCATATGTCTTACCCTTTGCACAATATCTTGCGTGAAAATCATCTTCTACCTGTTCTGATTTTATTATTACTATATCCTCAGGCAATTTAACGTTTAGTGCCTCTCTAAACTTAGCAGGAGGCACTTTACTATTAGTTTTAAAATTAGCAACAAATCCTTTTGCATGAACACCAGCATCAGTTCTCGAGCTTCCTGTTACTTCACAATACTCCTTAGTAACAAGCTCGATAGCCTCTTCAATCTCCCCTTGTATTGTTTTAAGCTCCTTTTGCTTTTGCCATCCATAATAATTTGTTCCATCATATTCTAAGGTTAATTTAATATTATTCAACATATCACCTTTTCAATTAAATTTATTACATTGTAAATCTAACAATGAGTGTACTAGTTAATAATAAAGCAAATACACCAAATGCAATGAAATCTTTAGAAGTAAACTTTAGAACTTTCATTCTAGTTCTTCCAGCTCCCCCTCTATAACATCTTGCTTCCATGGCCATAGCAAGTTCATCCGCTCTTCTAAATGAACTAATAAATAACGGTACTAAAAGTGGAATTAAACTCTTAGCCTTCTGTATTAATCCACCACTTTCAAAATCAGCACCCCTAGCTTTTTGTGCTTTCATAATTTTATCAGTTTCATCAATAAGAGTAGGTATAAATCTTAATGCAATAGTCATCATCATAGCTAATTCATGAGCCATTTCTTTACCTATTGGCCTTAATAATCTTTCTATTCCATCTGTTAATTCTATTGGGGATGTAGTTAATGTTAATACAGATGTCCCCATAATAAGAAGTATTAATCTTATTGCCATAAATAATGCAGTTTTTATTCCCGATTCATAAATTTTTATAAATCCAAGTTCAAAAAGTAATCTTCCCTCTCTAAGCATAAAAATATTTAAAATTGCAGTTAATGCTATTAATAAAAATACCGGCTTTAATCCCTTATACAGATATCTAGGAGATATTTTAGCTACATAAACAACTAATGCCAAGAAAGCAACAATAAAAACATATCCAACAAATTTATCTACAATAAATAAGCTAATTATAAATAAAAATGCTATTAATATCTTCGTTCTAGGATCTAGTTTATGTATAAAAGATTCACCTGGTATATACTGACCTATAGTTATATCTTTAATCATCTTAAACTTCTCTCTTTCCTCTATTTGCTAAAGCTTTTAAAATTTCTTGAGTTCCTTTTTCAACAGTAAACACTTCATCAGAAACATCAAAACCTTTTTCTCTTAATGCTCTCATTAAATAAGTAACTTGTGGAACTGCAAGCCCTATTCTTTCAAGTGTTTCTACTTCTTTAAATATTTCTGAAGGTTTTCCTAATAACTCAATCTTTCCGCCATTCATAACTACAATTCTTTCAGCAAGTTTTCCTACATCCTCCATACTATGACTAACTAAAACAATTGTCATTTTATATTTTTCGTGAAGTATCTTTATTTGTTCTAAAATATCATCTCTTCCCTTAGGATCTAATCCAGCCGTTGGTTCATCAAGAATTAGTACCTTAGGTTCCATGGCTATAACACCAGCTATTGCAACCCTTCGTTTTTGACCTCCACTTAAATCGAATGGTGAAACATCCTTATAAGTTTCATAATCAAGACCAACCATCTCCATTGATTTCTTAACTCTATTAGAGACCTCTTCAGCAGATAAACCTAAATTATTTGGCCCGAATGCTACATCTTTCTCAATAGTTTCTTCGAATAATTGATATTCAGGATATTGAAATACTAATCCTATTTTCTTTCTAATATCAGTAAGTTTAACCTCTTTGCTAGTTATGTCAACTTCATCAACTAAAATTCTTCCAGAGCTAGGCTCCAATAATCCATTTAAATGTTGAATAAGTGTAGATTTACCTGAACCAGTATGACCTATTAAGGCTAAAAATTCTCCATCTTCTATTGTTAAATTAACATTATCTAATGCCTTTTTTTCAAATGGAGTTTTAGGCATATATACATGTGTTAAATTCTCTATTTTAATTGACATAACGCACTCACCATCTCATTCACATTTAAAATTTTAGTATCAATATTTACTCCTGCTTTTTGTAATTCATAACATATTTCTGTTACTTGAGGAACATCTAACCCTATTTTCTTCATAGTTTCTACCTCTGACAAAACATCACGTGGAATTCCCTCGATTATTACTTTTCCTTTATCCATTACAACCACTCTATCAGCTTCGGCAGCTTCATCCATATAGTGAGTAATTAATATAACAGTTATTCCATGCTTTTTATTTAACTCTTTAATATTATTCATTACTTCTTTTCTACCTGATGGATCAAGCATTGCAGTTGGTTCATCAAAAATGATACACTTTGGTTGCATTGCTAATATACCAGCAATTGCAATTCTTTGTTTTTGCCCTCCTGATAATAAATGTGGAGCATGCCTTTTATATTCACTCATTCCAACCTTTTCAAGAGCATCATCAACTCTTTTTCTTATTTCTTGTGGTGGAACCCCTAAATTTTCTGGTCCAAAAGCAACATCTTCTTCAACAATTGTTGCAACTAACTGATTATCTGGATTTTGGAATACCATTCCTGCACTTGATCTAATATCCCATACATTATTTTCATCAGTTGTATCTAATCCATTTACAATAACAGTTCCTTCAGTAGGTATTAATAAGGCATTCATATGTTTTGCAACAGTAGATTTTCCTGATCCATTATGCCCTAAAACAACTAAAAATTCACCTTTATTTACATCTAAATTTAATCCATCTATAGCTAACTTTTCTATTCCTTCTTCACCTGTAGAATATTTATAAACTACGTTTTTACATTCTATCATTTTCTGCATATGTATCCCTCCTTTAGAAACATCATATTTTATATAACTAAATTACATAAATTTCATATAAATTTCCATAATTTAATTATATAGAAGCTTTAATTAATTACAAGTATTTGATTTAATATAATCTCTCCATTATCTTATGACAAAATCAACATATTTAATTAATATTTTTTTATATGAAAAAATGGGGATTAAGTAAAACTTAATCCCCAGAGTGAAATTATACTAATTCAAGTATAACAACTTCAGCTCCGTCTCCTCTTCTAGGACCTTTTTTGATCATTCTAGTGTATCCGCCGTTTCTTTCAGCGTACTTTGGAGCGATTTCATCAAATAATGTTTTAACAACATCTTCTTCTAAAACGTAAGCTAAAACTTGTCTTCTAGCGTGAAGATCTCCTCTTTTTGCAAGAGTAATCATCTTTTCAGCTATAGATCTAGCTTCTTTAGCTCTAGTTTCAGTAGTTTCAATTCTACCATGCTTTAAGAAGCTAGTAACAAGACTTCTTAACATAGCTCTTCTTTGGTCTGTAGAAAGACCTAACTTACGATAACCTGCCATGGATTTACCTCCCTACTCGTCGCTTAGTTTTAAGGCTAAACCTAATTCCTTAAGCTTTCTTTCAACTTCTTCTAAAGATTTCTTTCCTAGATTTCTTACTTTCATCATGTCGTCCATTGATTTACCAGCAAGCTCTTGTACTGTATTGATACCAGCTCTCTTTAAGCAGTTATAAGATCTAACTGAAAGATCTAGTTCTTCAACAGTCATTTCTAGTACTTTTTCTTTCTTATCTTCTTCTTTTTCAATCATTATTTCAACATCATTAGTTGCAACACCTAATGACATGAATAACTTAAAGTGCTCTATTAAAATCTTAGCAGATAAGCTTATAGCTTCATCTATTTTAATAGTACCATTAGTCCAAATTTCTAGTGTTAATTTATCATAATCAGTGATTTGACCAACTCTAGTATTATCTACTGTAAAGTTTACTCTCTTAACAGGAGTATAAATAGAGTCAATAGCTATTGATGAAAGTGGTAGTGCATCACTCTTATTTTTATTTTGAGTAACATATCCTCTACCTCTGTTAACTGTTAATTCCATGTACAGTCTTCCATTTTCATCAAGTGTAGCAATGTGTAAATCTTTATTGATTACTTCAACACTTCCATCAGTCTTGATATCTGCACCTGTAACAACTCCTGGTCCCTTAGCATCTATATAGATAGTTTGTGGACCTTCGCCTTCCATTGTTAATGCTAAACATTTGATGTTAAGAATTAATTCAGTAACATCCTCTTTAACACCTTGTACAGTAGAGAATTCATGAAGTACTCCATCAATCTTAATTGATGTAGTAGCTACACCTGGAAGAGAAGATAAAAGAATTCTTCTCATTGCATTTCCAAGTGTAATACCATATCCTCTTTCTAATGGTTCAACTACATATTTACCATATGTACCATCTTCATTTGACTCTATACATTCAATTATTGGCTTTTCTATTTCTAACATGTATAAACCCTCCTTATATATAAAATGGCAACCTTTTTACGAGGGCAACTGATTCCATTAAATAATCTAAAATAATATCTTAATATAAAATATATTAAACTATTATTTGCTGTATAATTCGACAATTAGAGTTTCATTAACTGGTACGTCAATGTCTTCTCTAGCTGGTACAGCAACAACTTTACCTTCATAGTTTTCAACGTTAGCTTCTAACCATTTTGGTAATGTCTTTGGATTTTCAGCAAAAGTCTTGAACTTTTCAGTTCCTCTGCTCTTTTCACAAACAGATACTACATCGTTAACTGATACTCTGTATGATGGAATATCAACTTTCTTACCATTTACTAAGAAATGTCCGTGAGTAACTAATTGTCTAGCTTCGTTTCTAGAAGCACCGTATCCTAATCTGTAAACAACGTTATCTAATCTCATTTCTAGTAACATTAATAAGTTTTCACCAGTGATTCCCTTCATGTGGTCAGCCTTTTCATAGTAATGTCTGAATTGACCTTCTAAAACACCGTATATTCTTCTAGCTTTTTGCTTTTCTCTTAATTGTACTCCGTAGTTAGATAACTTCTTCTTAGCTGCTCCATGTTGTCCTGGTGCATAGCTTCTTCTTACGAAAGCACATTTATCTGTATAACATCTATCTCCCTTAAGGAATAGCTTTTGACCTTCTCTTCTACATAATCTACATGTAGCTCCAGTATATCTTGCCATTCGTTACACCTCCTGTTGAATTTAAATATAATTAGACTCTTCTTCTCTTCGGTGGTCTACATCCGTTGTGTGGAATTGGAGTAACATCTTTAATTAAAGTTACTTCTAATCCTGCAGCTTGTAATGATCTTATAGCTGCTTCTCTACCAGCACCTGGTCCTTTTACGTATACTTCTATACTCTTTAAACCGTGTTCCATAGCTGCTTTAGCTGCTGTTTCTGCTGCCATTTGAGATGCAAATGGTGTGCTCTTTCTTGAACCTCTGAAACCTAGAGCTCCAGCACTTGACCATGATAAAGCATTTCCAGCCGCATCAGTTAAAGTAACTATTGAGTTATTGAAAGTTGATTGGATGTGTGCAGCACCATGCTCAACATTCTTTCTTTCTTTTCTTCTTCTAGTAGTCTTTTTGACTTTTTGAGCCATCGAAATCCCTCCTCACTACTTCTTCTTATTTGCGATAGTCTTCTTAGGACCTTTTCTAGTTCTAGCGTTAGTCTTAGTTTTTTGTCCTCTAACTGGAAGACCTTTTCTATGTCTAATACCTCTGTAACAACCTATTTCAACTAATCTCTTAATATTTAAAGCAACATCTCTTCTTAAGTCACCTTCAACCATTAAGTTCTTGTTTACATAGTTTCTGATTTCATTTACTTCATCCTCAGTAAGATCCTTGATTCTAGTATCTGGATTGATTCCAGTAGTAGCTAATATCTTTTGAGAAGTAGATAAACCAACTCCGTATATATATGTTAGACCTATTTCAACTCTTTTTTCCTTTGGTAGGTCAACGCCTGCTATTCTTGCCATTTGAACTTACACCTCCTGTTTATTGAAATGCAATTTTTTATTTTTGCTTTTGATAAATTTATATTAAAATCTTAGGTCGATAGGTTAATTTAACCTATCGTCAGCCGTACCTAAAATCAATAAGCTGATTTAAACGCCTATATAATAATATTGAAATTTCAAATAAAAGTCAATATATTAATAATTGTAAATTATTCTGCCTAATATTAAATCATATTAGCCTTGTTTTTGCTTGTGCTTAGGATTTTCACAGATTACCATTACTCTTCCTTTTCTTCTAATAATCTTGCACTTTTCGCAAATAGGCTTAACTGATGGTCTTACTTTCATCGCTAACCCTCCTTGTGTAATTTATGGTAAATACTTTTACCTTATTTTGCTCTCCAAGTAATTCTTCCTCTTGTTAGGTCATATGGAGAAAGTTCTATAGTAACCTTATCTCCTGGAAGAATTCTTATGAAGTTCATTCTTAATTTTCCTGATATATGAGCTAAAATTTTATGACCACTTTCTAACTCAACTTGAAACATTGCATTTGGTAAAGCCTCTAAGACTACACCTTGCATTTCTATTACATCATCTTTTGACATAAGGTAATCAACCCTCCTTAACAATGCCTTTTAGTTTTAGAAATCTCTTAATTTTTAAATCAGTACCTTTTTTCTTTAATATAACTGATGCTTTAATCTCATCATCTACATTCTCTAAAACAATAAAATGTTTTATGCTTTTTTTCTTAGGCATCTGAATTGTCTTATTACTTCCATTACTAAGAAGGTAATAAGTATCATCAACTTTATCAACAATAACGTAATAATGATTCTTATCTCTTCCGCATTTTGAAAGAACAATTTTCCCAATTAAGTCATTGTTTTGCAAATCACTTTCACCTCGATGATTACCTTAGCCATAAATCTACAAGCCACCTTTTGGTATCATGCGAATTTATAACTAAGCAACACTTATTTAATCAGTGTTAATATCTCTGGTCCATCTGGTAAAATTACAACAGTGTTTTCATAGTGAGCCGAAAGGCTCTTATCTGCTGAGACTACTGTCCAATCATCACCTAAAGTAGCTACTCTATATGTTCCCATATTAACCATAGGTTCTATAGCTAGAGCCATACCAGCAACTAATTTTGGACCTCGGCCTGGTCTTCCGAAGTTAGGAACTTCTGGATCCTCATGGACACTCTTTCCTATTCCGTGACCTACAAATTCTCTTACAACAGAGAAACCTGAAGCCTCAACGTAGCGTTGTATTTCATGTGAAATATCAGTTAGTCTATTTCCTATTTTAGCAAATTCCAAACCCTTAAAAAAGGATTCTTCAGTAACTTTAATAAGTTTTTTTGCTTCATCTGAAATATTACCTACAGCAAAAGTTCTTGCTGCATCACCATGGAACCCATTAATATGTGCACCACAGTCAACACTAATAATATCTCCCTCTTTTAATACATACCCTCCTGGTATTCCATGAACTACTTGCTCATTAACAGATATACATAGTGAAGCAGGAAATCCATAGAGCCCTTTAAATGAAGGTGTCGCCCCATGCTTAGTTATAAATTCTTCTGCTATCCTATCTAATTCAGCAGTAGTTATTCCTGGTTTAACCTCTTTTTCAACTAATAGAAGAGTTTCAGCTACGATTCTACCAGCAATCCTCATTAGGTCGATTTCTTTATCATTTTTGATAATAATCATTAGTTTGCACTCCCTAATATCTCGCAGATACTTTCGAATACTTCATTAATAGCTTTAGTTCCATCTACAGTAGAAAGTAAGTTTTTCTCTTTGTAAAAATCAATCAGTGGTTGTGTTTGTCTTTCATAGACATCTAATCTCTCTTTTACTGTTTCTTCAACATCATCTTTTCTTTGGATGACATTGTCTCCACACACATCGCAAACACCATCAACAGCTGGTGGATTGAATTTTATATGATAACTAGCTCCACATGATAAACAAACTCTTCTTCCTGTCATTCTTTCAAGTATGAAACTGCTAGGTACTTCGATACATAAAGCTGTATCTAAGTTTTCATCTCTTGATTCTAAAAACTCTTGTAAAGCTTCAGCTTGAGCAACAGTTCTTGGGAAACCATCTAATAGATAACCATTTTTACAGTCTTCCCATGTTAGTCTGTCCTTAACCATATTAATAGTTACTTCATCAGGTACTAATTGACCATTATCCATATATTGCTTTGCTTCTATTCCTAAAGGGGTTTCTTCGGAAATATTCTTTCTAAAGATATCCCCAGTAGAAATATGTGGTATAGAGTATCTATTACTAATTGATTTTGCCTGTGTTCCTTTTCCAGCCCCAGGAGGACCTAATAATACTATCTTCACGGGCATCATCTCCATTATAAATCTATTTTAAGAATCCTTGGTAGTGTCTCATAACTAATTGTGAGTCTAATTGTCTAGAGAAATCTAAACCAACTCCAATTAAGATTAATAGTGACGTTCCACCAAATTGAATTCCACTTAAATCTGTATAATTACTAATTAATATTGGAGTAACAGCTAATAGTGCTGCAAATAATCCCCCGATTAAAGATACTTTTGTAAGTACTTTTTCAAAATACTTCTCTGTAGCTTCACCTGGTCTTACTCCTGGTACAAAGCCTGCAGACTTATGAAGATTTTCAGCCATTTCATCTGGTTTGAATGTTATTTGAGTATAGAACCAAGTAAAGAATACTGTTAATACTGCATAACAAACTGGATACATCCATGTACTTTTATTAAAAATACTATATGGACTAGTTAATATCCATTTTGACCATCCCTTAGTTGGGAAGAAATTAGCTATTGTTTCAGGGAACATCATTACAGACATCGCAAATATAATTGCAATAACTGCTGATCCAATTAAACTTAGTGGTATATGAGTAGATTGACCTTTCATAACCTTAGAACCTACAGCCTTACCAGCATACTGGATTGGCACTCTTCTCTCTGCTAATGAGAAGTAAATTGTAAATACTAATAGTGCTAAAGCACCAACTAAGAATAATGCTATTTCAATAATAGTAATTTCACCTGCTTCTTTTAATGTAAATAATGACATTAAAGTTGTAGGTAATTGAGATACTATATTGACAAATATTAATATTGAAACTCCGTTTCCAAATCCTTTTTGAGTTATTTGGTCACCAAGCCACATACAGAAAGTAGATCCTACTACTAATGAAATTAATACTATTGCTTTTTGAGCAGTATTTAATCCAGTTGCTGCACCTTGTGCTGCAATCATTGAGTAAATTCCAATTGCTAATACAAAACCTATAGCTATTGAAGCGTATCTTGTAATAGATTGAATTTTCTTTCTACCTTCTTCTCCTTCTTTAGATAATTGCTCTAATGAAGGAATTGCAATTGTTAATAATTGCATTATGATTGATGCATTAATATAAGGTGAAACACTTAACGCAAATATACTAAACTTGCTTAATGCTCCTCCTGATATTAAATTGTAAAAGCCAAGTAACCCACCAGAGTTTGTCATTGAGCTTAAATAACTAGTATCAATTCCAGGAACGGGAATATGTATTCCAATCCTGAAAATTGCTACTAAAAATATCGTCCATAAAAATCTTTTTCTAAGTTCCGGAACCTTCCAGGCATTACGTAGGGTTGATAGCATATTACATCACCTCAACTTTTCCTCCAGCTGCTTCTATCTTTTCAGCTGCTGCCTTAGACATCTTACATCCTTGAACAGTTAAGCTCTTTTCTAGTGTTCCGTTTCCTAATATCTTAACTCCATCTTTAACTTTAGATATTACTCTTGTTTCAAGTAATAATTCTGGAGTTACTACTGTGCCGTTTTCAAATATGTTTAATCTATCAACATTGATAGAAACTATTTGCTTAGCGAAGATATTAGTGAATCCTCTCTTAGGAAGTCTTCTGTATAATGGCATTTGACCACCTTCAAATCCTGGTCTAACTCCACCGCCTGATCTAGCGTTTTGTCCTTTTTCACCTTTACCAGCGTTTCTTCCTAAACCTGAACCAGTACCTCTACCAACTCTCTTAGGAGCTTTTTTACTACCAGCTGCTGGTTTTAATTCATGAAGTTTCATATCTCGTGCACCTCCTCTTTATTATACTTCTTCTACTTTTAATAAGTAGTCAACTTTGTTGATCATACCTCTGATTTGAGGAGTATCCTCATGCTCTACAGTTTTGTTAATCTTTCTTAGACCAAGAGCATTTGCAGTAGCGATATGGTCTTTCTTTCTGCCTATTAAGCTTTTAACTAAAGTAACCTTTATCTTTGCCATTGCGTATACCTCCTAACCTAATATTTCTTCTACAGTTTTGCCTCTTAATCTAGCTATATCTTCAGCTGTTCTTAAGTTTGCTAAACCATTAATTGTAGCATTTACCATGTTTCTTGGATTGTTTGAACCTAAAGACTTAGCTCTAACGTCCTTTAATCCTGCTAATTCTAATACAGCTCTTGCTGGTCCACCAGCGATAACTCCTGTACCTTCTTTAGCTGGCATGATTAAAACTTTACCAGTTCCAAACTTACCATATATTTCATGAGGAACTGTTGTTCCAACTATAGCAACGCTAACCATGTTTTTCTTAGCGTCTTCGATTCCTTTTTTAATTGCTTCTGGGATTTCGATTGACTTACCCATTCCTACGCCTACGTGTCCGTTCTCATCACCAACAACAACTAAAGCGCTGAATCTGAAGTTTCTACCACCCTTAACAACCTTAGTAACTCTGTTTATAAAAACAACCTTTTCCTTAAGGTCTAGTGTGCTAGGATCGATTCTCATTGATTTCCCTCCTTGTTTGATTAGAATTTTAAGCCTGCTTCTCTAGCGCTTTCTGCTAATGTTTGAACTCTTCCGTGATATACGTATCCACCTCTGTCGAATACAACTTCAGTTATACCTTTATCTAAAGCTCTCTTAGCAACTAGTTCACCAACTAATTTAGCAGCTTCTTTGTTTCCGCCTACTTTAACATCAACTTCTTTATCTAAAGTTGAAGCAGATACTAAAGTTACAGCATTTATATCATCTATAATTTGAGCATATATGTTTTTTTCACTTCTATAAACTGAAAGTCTTGGTCTTTCAGGAGTACCAGAAATTTTCTTACGTACTCTAAGGTGACGCTTTGCTCTACTTGCTTTCTTGTCTGCCTTCTTGAACATAAGGTTCACTCCTTCCTAATTATTTCTTACCAGTCTTACCTTCTTTACGTCTGATAACTTCGCCTTCGAATTTAATTCCTTTACCCTTATATGGTTCAGGTTTTCTCCACTTTCTTATATCAGCCGCAGCAGCACCAACTAATTGCTTATCGATTCCTGAAACAACTACTTTTGTAGCTGCTGGAGTTTCGAAAGTGATTCCTTCAGCTGGTTCTATTTCAACTGGGTGTGAATATCCTAAGTTCATTACAAGTTTCTTTCCTTGTAATTGTGCTCTATAACCAACACCGATTAATTCTAGAGTCTTTTGGTATCCCTTTTCAACTCCTATGATCATGTTGTTGATTAATGCTCTAGTTAATCCGTGAAGAGCTCTATGCTCTTTAACATCACTAGGTCTTGTAACAACAACTTGGTTGTCTTCAACTGCTATATTCATGTCTTTGTCCATAGCCTTAACTAATTGCCCTTTTGGCCCTTTTACAGTAACAACGTTATCTTCAGTAACTGTAACTGTAACTCCAGCAGGGATAGCTATTGGTAATCTACCTACTCTTGACATAATCGCACCTCCTGTATTACTTCTTAGATCTATATGTTAATCTACTTAATTTCAAAATTAGTTACTACCAAACGTAGCAAACAACTTCTCCACCTAAGCCTAATTTTCTAGCTTCTCTGTCTACAACTATACCTTTTGAAGTTGAAATTACAGCGATTCCTAATCCATTAAGAACTCTTGGAACTTCATCTTTCTTACAGTATACTCTTAAACCTGGTTTTGAAATTCTCTTTATTCCAGTTATAACTCTTTCTTTGTTAGAACCGTATTTAAGAGATAATCTCATCATTGGAACTACACCATCATTATATTCTTCTATATTTTTGATGTATCCCTCTTGTAATAATATATTTGCAACAGCCTTCTTTACGTTTGAAGAAGGAACTTCTACTACTTCGTGTCTTACAGCATTCGCATTTCTAATACGAGTTAGTAAATCTGCGATAGGATCTGTCATAACCATTTAATTTGCCTCCTTTCAGTCGTTAGGTTTACCAGCTTGCCTTCTTACAACCAGGAATTTCACCCTTGTAAGCAAGTTCTCTAAAGCATATACGGCAAATACCAAACTTTCTTAATACTGCATGTGGTCTTCCACATATTCTGCATCTTGTATAAGCTCTTGTTTTATATTTAGGAGCTTTGCTCCACTTTTCAATAATAGCTTTACGTGCCACAGTTTTCCCTCCTTATTATTGAGCGAATGGCATACCAAGGAATCTTAATAATTCTCTTGCTTCTTCGTCAGTCTTTGCAGTTGTAACGAAGATAATATCCATTCCTCTAACCTTATCGATCTTATCGTATTCTATTTCTGGGAATATTAATTGTTCTTTAATTCCTAAAGAATAATTTCCTCTTCCATCAAATGCCTTATCAGAAACCCCTCTAAAGTCTCTAACTCTTGGAAGAGCAATTGACATTAGTTTATCAGCAAACTCAAACATCTTTGCTCCTCTTAATGTAACTTTACATCCTAATGCCATGTTTTCTCTAATCTTAAAGTTAGCAACAGATTTCTTTGCTCTTGTTAAGATTGGCTTTTGTCCTGAGATAAGTTGTAAATCAGCAACCGCAGATTCTAAAACCTTTTGGTTATCTTTAGCTTCTCCAACTCCCATATTTATAACGATTTTTTCAAGCTTTGGAACTTCCATAACGTTTTTATATCCGAACTTTTCTGTCATAGCTTGAATTACTTCATTTGTGTACTTCTCTTGAAGTCTTGGTGTCATAATTAGTACCTCCTTTCAAATTCTAGAATGTTTCTCCACACTTCTTACAAACTCTAACCTTAGTACCATCTTCTAAGATCTTATTGCTAATTCTTGTAGCATTTTTGCATTTTGTGCAGTATAACATAACTTTTGAGCTGTAAATAGCTCCTTCTTTTTCAATTATTCCGCCTTGAGCATTAGCTCTAGATGGTTTTTGATGTTTCTTTACTATGTTAACTCCTTGAACAAGAACCTTTCCTGTCTTTGGATATACTTTTAAAACTTCACCAGTTTTCCCAGCATCTTTACCAGAAATAACCACTACTGTGTCGTTCTTTTTAACGTGTAACTTCAAATTAGCCACCTCCTCTATTATAGAACTTCTGGTGCTAATGATAATATTTTATTAAATTCTTTATCTCTTAGCTCCCTAGCAACAGGTCCGAAGATACGAGTTCCTCTTGGTTGCTTATCTTCTTTTATTATAACAGCAGCGTTCTCATCAAATTTGATGTATGAACCGTCAGCTCTTCTTAATCCTCTTACTGATCTAACAATAACAGCTTTTACAACGTCACCTTTTTTAACAACTCCGCCTGGTGTTGCACTTTTAACGCTAGCTACTATTATATCTCCAATGTTACCGAACTTTCTCTTTGATCCGCCTAAAACTCTAATACACATTATTTCTTTAGCACCTGAGTTGTCAGCTACCTTTAATAAGGTTTGTTGTTGTATCATTGAAATTTACCCTCCTTTCAGTCTTAAAAAGCTTATTTAGCTCTTTCAACTATTTCAACAAGTCTCCATCTCTTATCTTTAGATAATGGTCTAGTTTCCATTATTAATACTCTATCATTCATGTTAGCTTCATTATTTTCATCATGAGCTTTGAATTTAGTAGTTCTATTCATAGTTTTTCCGTATAGTGGATGTCTTACCTTAGTTTCAACAGCAACTACGATAGTTTTATCCATTTTATCAGAAACAACTCTACCGATTTTCTTCTTTCTTAATCCTCTTTCCATTAGGGGCTACCTCCTTCCAGATTTACTGTTCAAATGCCCTGATCTCTTCTTCTCTAATGATGGTTTTGATTTGGGCTATAGATTTCTTTACTTCTCTTATTCTCATAGGATTTTCTAATTGTCCTGTAGCTAATTGGAATCTTAAGTTGAATAACTCAGCTTTTAATTCTCCTAATTTAGCAACTAAATCTTGAGGATTATTTGCTCTTAAATCTTTTAATTCTCTAGCCTTCATTATTCTTCACCACCCATTTCCTCAAAATCTCTTCTTGTAACGAATTTACACTTTACAGGAAGTTTGTGTGATGCAAGTCTCATTGCTTCTCTTGCAACTTCTTCGTTAACTCCTGATAATTCGAATAATACTCTACCAGGTTTAACTACAGCTACCCAATATTCTGGTGAACCTTTACCAGAACCCATTCTTGTTTCAGCTGGTTTTTCAGTAACTGGCTTATCTGGGAATACTTTTATCCAAAGTTTTCCTCCTCTTCTAATGTATCTGTTAATTGCTATTCTGGCAGATTCTATTTGGTTACTTGTTATCCATCCACAAGTTTGCGCTTGGATACCAAAATCTCCGTATGCAAGGAAATTACCTCTAGTAGCTTTTCCTTTCATTCTACCACGTTGTACCTTACGATGCTTAACTCTTTTAGGCATTAACATGATTATATTCCTCCTTTCTTACGCGTTAACTTCTTCCTTCTTTTCAACTTTTTTAGTTGGAAGAACTTCTCCATTATAAACCCAAACTTTAACTCCGATTTTACCGTATGTTGTATCTGCTTCAGCAAATCCATAATCGATATCAGCTCTTAATGTTTGTAGTGGAATTGTTCCTTCATGATATTGTTCAGTTCTAGCGATTTCAGCTCCACCTAATCTTCCTGAACAAGCTGTTTTAACACCCTTAGCTCCTAATTTCATAGCTCTTTGGATGCTTTGTTTCATAGCTCTTCTGAAAGAAACTCTCTTTTCTAATTGAGCAGCAATGTTTTCAGCAACTAATTGAGCGTTTGCTTCAGCATTCTTAACTTCAACTATATTTATTAAAATGTTCTTTCCGTTTACTAATTTAGCAACCTTAGCTTTTAAAGCTTCGATTCCTGCACCACCTTTACCGATAACAACACCTGGTTTAGCAGTGTATATATTTAACTTAACTCTTTTAGCTGATCTTTCGATTTCTATTTTAGCTATACCAGCTGAGAAAAGTTCCTTCTTTACGAATTCTCTTATTTTGTTATCTTCGATTAAGTTGTCTGCAAATGTTCTCTTATCAGCGTACCATTTTGCATCCCAACCTTTGATAACTCCAACTCTAAGTCCGTGAGGATGTACTTTTTGACCCACTTGTTTTTCCCTCCTTCTTACTAAGCTCTTTCTTTAACTACTACTGTAATATGACTTGTTCTCTTATTGATTCTGAACGCTTTACCGTGGTCCATTGGTCTGAATCTCTTTAAAGTTGGACCAGCACCTACGAATGTTTCAGCAACATATAAGTTTTCAACATTTAAGTCATGATTGTTCTCTGCATTTGCAACAGCTGATTTTAAAACTTTGTTTATAACAACTGCAGCATCTTTTGGAGTGTATTGTAATATAGCGAAAGCCTCGTTAACATTTTTTCCTCTTATTAAATCAAGAACAACTCCTACTTTCATTGGAGACATTCTCACATATTTAGCTATAGCTCTAGCTTCCATTGGTGTTCCTCCTTTCCCAGATTACTTTCTTTTTCTTGATGCTTTTTCGTCGTAATCGTGTCCTCTGTATGTTCTAGTAAGAGCAAATTCTCCTAATTTGTGTCCTACCATATCTTCGCTCACATATACTGGAACGTGTTTTCTACCATCATGAACAGCGATTGTATGACCAATCATTTGTGGGAAAATTGTTGATGATCTTGACCAAGTCTTAACAACCTTATTTTCACCATTAGCATTCATTTCTTCTATCTTCTTTAAAAGTCCTTCGTGTACGAAAGGTCCCTTTTTTATTGATCTACTCACTATAATTTGCCTCCCTTCATAATCTCTAGGCCCAGTAAGCCTGAAGAGAATTAATTCTCTTCAATTACTTACTATTTCTTCTCTTTATTATGAATCTATCAGAATACTTCTTATTCTTTCTAGTCTTGTATCCAAGTGCTGGTTTACCCCATGGAGTAACTGGACTTGGTCTACCGATTGGTGATCTACCTTCACCACCACCGTGAGGGTGATCGCAAGGATTCATAACAGAACCTCTAACTGTAGGTCTCCATCCCATGTGTCTCTTTCTACCAGCTTTACCAATGTTGATGATATCGTTAGTAGTGTTAGATACTGTACCGATTGTAGCTCTACATTCGATTCTTACATATCTCATTTCGCCTGATGGTAATCTTAATGTTGCATAGTTACCTTCTTTAGCCATTAATTGAGCTGAAGTACCTGCTGATCTAACCATTTGGCCACCTTTACCAGCTTGTAATTCAATGTTGTGAACAACTGTACCAACTGGCATATCTTTTAATGCTTTAGCATTACCAACTTTGATATCAGCGTCTGCTCCAGATACTATTGTATCTCCAACTTTTAATCCTACTGGTGCAAGAATGTATCTCTTTTCACCATCAGCATATACTACTAATGCAATGTATGCTGTTCTGTTTGGATCGTATTCTATTGTAGCAACTTTTGCTGGAATACCATCCTTATTTCTCTTGAAATCTATTATTCTATATTTTCTCTTAGCTCCACCACCGTGGTGTCTAACAGTTATTTTACCTTGAGCATTTCTACCACCAGTTTTCTTTAAAGAAACAAGAAGTGATTTCTCTGGGCTGTTTGTAGTTATTTCTTCAAAACTAGCCATTGTCATTTCTCTTCTTGATGGTGTAGTAGGTCTAAACTTTTTAACTGCCATGCTAATTCCCTCCTTCTTTAAGCTTATCTGGTATTATTACCAATACTACGCTTTAATATTATTGCATTCCTTCGAAGAATTCAATACCTTTGCTATCTTGAGCTAATGTGATTATAGCTTTCTTTTGGTCAGCTCTCTTACCAACATGTACGCCCATTCTCTTAGTTTTTCCCATAGTTCTTATTGTTTGAACTTTTTCAACTTTAACGCCGAAAACTTCTTCGATCGCTTTCTTTATTTGAACTTTGTTAGCGCTCATATGAACTATGAAAGTGTACTTCTTTTCTGCCATTGCAGCCATTGACTTTTCAGTTATAACTGGTTTTCTGATTATATCGTGGCTTGTTAACTTCATTATGCGTACACCTCCTCAATCTTTGATACAGCATCCTTAGTCATGATTACTTTTGAGTATTTTAATAAATCATAAACGTTGATGTTGTTTACTGGAAGTACTGCTACTCCTTCAATGTTTCTAGCTGATTTGTAAACTGTTTCGTTTGCTTCAGCAGTAACGATTAATGTCTTTTTAGCATTGAAAGCATTTAACATTTTAACTATTTCCTTTGTTTTAGGAGCTTCTAATGTTAAGCTGTCTAATACTACCATTTCATCATTTTGAACTTTGCTAGTTAAAGCTGATAACATAGCAACTCTTCTCATTGATTTTGGTATTGACATTCTGTAATCTCTTGGCTTTGGTGCGAATACAACTCCACCTTTGATCCATTGTGGTGCTCTGATTGATCCTTGTCTAGCTCTACCAGTTCCCTTTTGTCTCCAAGGCTTGATTCCGCCTCCTCTAACCTCAGCTCTAGTCTTAGCTGATTGAGTTCCTTGTCTCTTGTTAGCTAATAATGCAACAACTACTTGGTGCATAGCATCTGCATTCACTTCAACAGCGAATATATTATCGTTTAATTGAATATCTTCAATCTTGTTTCCTTCTTTGTTAAATAATCCTACTGTAGGCATTCTGTCTCCTCCTTTCTAAAGAAATTAAGCTTTAACAGCGTTTCTTATTACAACTGTGCTCTTGTTAGCACCTGGGATACCACCCTTAACTAATATTAAGTTCTTTTCAGCTATTACTTTAACAACTTCTAAGTTTAATACAGTTGTGTTTACAGCTCCCATGTGTCCTGGCATGTTCTTGTTCTTGAATGTTCTTGATGGATCAGAAGAAGCTCCCATTGAACCTACTGCTCTGTGGAACTTAGAACCGTGTGACATTGGCCCTCTGTTAGCATTCCATCTCTTAATAACACCTTGGAATCCCTTACCTTTAGATACTCCAGAAACGTCAATTTTATCTCCAGCTGCAAATAAATCAGCTTTGATTTCTTGACCTACTTCATATCCGCTGCAATCTTCTAATCTGAACTCTTTTAAAGTTCTTCTTAAAGATACTCCAGCTTTAGCAAAGTGTCCTTTTCTTGGCTTATTAACTAATTTTTCTCTTATTTCACCGAAACCAACTTGTATTGCTTCATAACCATCCTTTTCGATAGTCTTCTTTTGAACAACAACACATGGTCCAGCTTCTACTACAGTTACAGGAACTACCTTTCCATTTTCATCGAAAATTTGAGTCATCCCTATTTTCTTACCGATTATAGCTTTTTTCATGTATTTACACCTCCTAAACGTATTAGCGGATTGCTTTGCAATCATAACCGTTCAAACTGTTTATTTAATAGTTAAGCTATTATAGCTTTATTTCGATATCTACACCAGCAGGTAAGTTTAATCTCATTAATGCATCAACAGTCTTAGGTGATGGATTAACGATATCGATTAATCTCTTGTGTGTTCTGATTTCGAATTGTTCTCTTGAATCTTTGTATTTGTGAACAGCTCTTAATATTGTAACAACATCTTTTTCAGTAGGTAGTGGTACTGGACCTGCAACCTTTGCTCCTGTTGATTTAGCTGTTTCAACGATTTTTTCAGCAGATTGATCTAATATAGTGTGATCAAAAGCCTTTAATCTGATTCTTATTTTTTGTTTTGACATTCTGGTTTCCCTCCTTTTCATGTACGCTTTACTTCTAACGCACAACAGTTGTAGTTCTGTAAACTGTTCCTGGTGTTTCACAACTAAGAACACAAGTTACTACCCCTGCCGTCGGATTCTAGATCCTGACTTGCTCCTCAAGAATAACCCGGAAGTCCGGCAACCTCTTGATTCATCGCGTTGCGCTACACAACTTCTTTATTATACTATCTTTATAAATCTTTATCAAGACTTTTTTTTCATCTTTTTTTAACCATTTATTCAAAAAAATTTTTAGCCTTTTAGAAGTAATTCTGTCGTTCAACTGTTATTATTTTATATCGAATTTAAACTTTTTTCAATAGTATAATTAATGAAATTTTTCTGTGTATTGCCTTATATTATATATGATTAACCTTTCTTTATTAATGTAAACATTTTTATATAAATTTTATCTCTTCTCTATTGTTTTTCTTCATATATATAATTATTTTTTTCTACTTAAATTATTAATAATTTATAATTACATATATTATAACCCACTTTATACGACTTATATGGTTATTGTTTAATACATATCATATAAAAATATTTTTATATAAATATTAATTTAGAAATGAAAAAAAGAAAGAGTAAAGGCGTCCCCTTACTCTTTCTATTTTGTGATCACATTTTTTAAGCGCTTTAATTTAAAATTATATATTTAAAAAGATTTTAAAACTAAATTAAAAGTTTAAAACTATTCGATTATAGAAGTAACAACTCCTGAACCTACAGTTCTTCCACCTTCTCTGATAGCGAATCTTAAACCTTCATCCATAGCTACTTGAGTGATTAACTCAACGTTCATATCGATGTGGTCTCCAGGCATAACCATTTCCATTCCTTCTGGTAATTTGATTGATCCTGTAACGTCTGTTGTTCTGAAGTAGAATTGTGGTCTGTATCCATCGAAGAATGGAGTATGTCTACCACCTTCATCTTTCTTAAGTACGTATACTTGACCTACGAACTTGCTGTGTGGGTTAACTGATCCAACTTTTGCTAAAACTTGACCTCTTTCGATGTCTGTTCTTTGAACACCTCTTAATAATGCTCCGATGTTATCTCCAGCTTGTGCTTCATCTAATAACTTTCTGAACATTTCGATTCCTGTAACAACAGTCTTTCTTCTTTCTTCAGTTAATCCGATTACTTCTACTTCGTCACCTACGTGAAGTATTCCTCTTTCAACTCTTCCTGTTGCAACTGTTCCTCTACCAGTGATTGTAAATACGTCTTCTACTGGCATTAAGAATGGCTTATCTGTTGCTCTTTCTGGTGTTGGGATGTAGCTATCTACTGCATCCATTAATTCCATGATGCAAGCTGTTGCTTCTGGATCTGTTGGGTTTTCTAATGCTCTTAAAGCTGATCCCTTGATTACTGGAATGTCATCTCCTGGGAAGTTGTATTCAGATAATAATTCTCTAACTTCCATTTCAACTAATTCTAATAATTCTTCATCATCAACCATATCTGCTTTGTTTAAGAATACTACGATATAGTCAACACCTACTCTTGATGCAAGTAAGATGTGCTCTCTTGTTTGAGGCATTGGACCATCTGCAGCTGAACAAACTAAGATTGCTCCGTCCATTTGTGCAGCACCAGTGATCATGTTCTTAACATAGTCAGCGTGTCCTGGACAGTCAACGTGAGCGTAGTGTCTGTTTTCTGTTTCGTACTCAACGTGTGCAGTGTTGATTGTGATTCCTCTTTCTTTTTCTTCTGGAGCTCTATCGATATCAGCATAGTTGAACGCTTCTGCGAATCCTCTGTTTGCTAATACTGTTGTGATAGCAGCTGTTAATGTAGTCTTACCGTGGTCTACGTGACCGATTGTTCCGATATTTACGTGTGGTTTACTTCTTTCGAACTTTTGCTTTGCCATTTTGAAAATCCTCCTTTATGGAAACCATATTATGTGAACTTTAAATTTACATTAAAATTCAATAATTGTTTTTTATTATAAATTTAAATTATTTTTTATATATATTAACTTCTGTAACACTACCCATAAATATATTATGGATAATGTTACAAAAAATTATTACAAATTATTTTGCTCTTTTACCAGCAACTTCTTCTTGAATGCTCTTTGGTACTTCTTCATAGTGATCGAATACCATTGAGTAGTTACCTCTACCTTGAGATCTAGATCTTAAAGCTGTAGCATATCCAAACATTTCAGCTAGTGGCACGTATGCTCTTATAACTTGAGCTCCGTTAACTGCTTCCATACCTTCCATTCTACCTCTTCTTGAGTTGATATCGCCGATAACATCTCCCATGTACTCTTCTGGTACAGTTACTTCAACCTTCATCATTGGTTCAAGTAATACTGGGCTTGCTTTTTGCATAGCGTTCTTGAATGCCATAGAACCAGCAATCTTGAATGCCATTTCTGATGAATCGACTTCGTGGTAAGAACCGTGTACTAACTTAACTTTGAAGTTAATAACTTCGTATCCAGCTATTATACCGTTCTTAGCAGCTTCTTGGATACCAGCGTCGATAGCAGGAATATATTCTCTTGGAATAGCTCCCCCAACGATAGCATTTTCAAAGCTGTATTCACCATCAGTTGGTTCCATTTCAATTACAGCATGACCGTATTGACCCTTACCACCTGATTGCTTAGCGTACTTAGCTTCAGCTTTAACAGCTGATCTGATAGTTTCTTTGTACGCAACTTGAGGAGCTCCAACGTTACATTCAACCTTGAATTCTCTTTGTAATCTATCAACGATGATATCTAAGTGTAATTCACCCATACCAGCGATGATTGTTTGACCAGTTTCTTGATCAGTCCAAGTTTTGAAAGTTGGATCTTCTTCAGCTAACTTAGATAAAGCTAATCCCATCTTTTCTTGACCAGCTTTTGTCTTTGGCTCGATAGCTACAGAAATAACTGGTTCTGGGAATTCCATTGATTCAAGTATGATTGGTGCGTTTTCATCACATAAAGTATCACCAGTAGTAGTGTTCTTTAATCCGATGATTGCTCCTAATTCACCTGCTTCTAATGACTCAACTTCTTCTCTAGTGTTAGAGTGCATTTTAACAAGTCTTCCGATTCTTTCTTTCTTACCCTTAGTTGAGTTAAGAACATATGAACCACTGTTCATTATACCTGAGTATATTCTTGTGAATGCAAGCTTTCCAACGAATGGGTCAGTAGCAATCTTGAATGCTAAAGCTGACATTGGAGCTTCATCTGAAGCTTCTCTTGAATCTTCTTCACCTTCTAAAGTTTGACCTTGGATTGCAGGAATGTCTAATGGTGATGGTAAGTAAGCAACAACACCGTTGATCATTTCTTGAACCCCTTTGTTTTTGTATGAAGAACCACAGATACATGGAACTATTTCATTAGCTATAGTAGCTTTTCTTAAAGCAGCGTGTAACTCTTCTTCAGTTAATTCTTCACCTTCAAGGTATTTTTCCATTAACGCTTCATCAGTTTCAGCGATTGCTTCAATCATAGCCATTCTGTATTCTTCAGCTTGATCAGCTAATTCTGCAGGAATTTCTTCAATTCTTACATCTTTACCTAAATCATCATAAGTGATGATAGCGTGATTAGATATTAAGTCTATCATACCTTTGAAATCAGCTTCAGCACCTACTGGTATTTGTATTGGAACTGCATTAGCTTTTAATCTATCTCTAACAGTGTTAACACATCTGAAGAAATCAGCTCCTGTAGCATCCATCTTATTAACATAAATCATTCTTGGAACACCGTACTTATCTGCCTGTCTCCAAACAGTTTCAGTTTGTGGTTCAACCCCACTCTTAGCGTCTAGAACTGTAACAGCTCCATCAAGAACTCTTAATGATCTTTCAACTTCAACTGTAAAATCTACGTGTCCTGGAGTATCGATGATGTTTAATTCATGACCTTCCCAGAAACAAGTTGTTGCTGCAGAAGTAATTGTTATACCTCTTTCTTGTTCTTGAACCATCCAGTCCATTGTAGCAGCACCTTCATGAACTTCTCCTATTTTGTGGCTCTTTCCTGTATAGAATAATATACGCTCAGTTGTTGTTGTTTTACCAGCATCAATGTGAGCCATTATTCCGAAGTTACGGAATTTCTCTAATGGATATTTTCTAGCCATTTTATGTCCTCCTCTCAATGAGTAATTTTATATTCGACAAAACTGTTTTGGCATAAGCCAAAACAGTTTTTGTAATATTAGTATCTGTAGTGAGCGAATGCTTTGTTTGCTTCTGCCATTTTGTGAGTATCTTCTCTCTTCTTAACAGCAGCTCCAGTATTGTTAGCTGCATCTAATAATTCTCCAGCTAATCTTTGAGCCATAACTTTTTCGCCTCTTTTTCTAGCAGCAGCTAAAATCCATCTGATACCTAAAGTTTGTCTTCTCTCAGGTCTAACTTCGATTGGAACTTGGTAGTTAGCACCACCTATTCTTCTAGCTTTAACTTCTAATAAAGGCATAACATTGTTCATAGCTTCTTCGAATACTTCTAAAGCATCTTTGCCTGTTTTTTGCGCCATAATTTCAAACGCTTCGTAGCAAATCTTTTGTGCTACTCCTTTTTTACCATCTTCCATTACGTTGTTTATTAACTTAGTAACAACTTTTGAGTTGTACATTGGATCTGGTAATACATCTCTTTTTGCGATAAATCCTTTTCTTGGCACTTTTCTTCCCTCCTTAACAATTTTAAATTTAATTCATAGGTACTCGGTAAGTAAACTTACCGTAAAGTGCTTCGCTTCTTACATCTATATAAACTTATGTAAAATTTCTAGTCTATGTAAATGCCGAAGATAAGCACTGTCTTAGTTTAGAAAACTATTTTGCTTTTGGCTTCTTAGCACCGTATTTTGATCTTCCTTGTAATCTGTTAGCTACTCCAGCACAGTCAAGTGCTCCTCTTACGATATGGTATCTAACACCAGGAAGGTCCTTAACTCTACCACCTCTTATAAGAACAACGCTGTGCTCTTGTAAGTTGTGACCTACACCACCGATGTAAGCAGTTACTTCGAATCCATTTGTAAGTCTTACTCTCGCAATTTTTCTTAACGCTGAGTTAGGCTTCTTTGGAGTAGTAGTTTTAACAACTGTACAAACTCCTCTTCTTTGTGGACACTCGTTTAGTGCTGGTGCTGTTGATTTATTAACAACAGTCTTTCTACCTTTTCTTACTAATTGGCTTATAGTTGGCATTTCTTCACCTCCTGAAATTTATTTATCTATATAAAATAAGATAAACACTAATTTATTATTCTAGGGTCAATATCGCTGATGAATTAACATCAATCCCGCCTATCTTCCCAAGTTCTTTCATTGTAGATACTTCTACAATCTCAATGTTTTTCTCTTTTGCAAGTTGAATTATTGGAGATATCAACTTAGCATTTGCATCTTTAGCTACATATAAAACTTTTCCCTCGTTGTTTTTAATCAATTTAGTACACTGTTTTATTCCAATAACCTTTTTTACTACAATTCTGTCTAACATGAATCCCCCTCCTTAATTAAAGATCATAGAGGCATGCTATACAGGATGCCTCCATAAATCATGTAGACAATCATACTGTAGTGTAGCTTTAAATCACACAATTGGTATTTTATCATTTAAGCATACACATGTCAATAAAATTGCATTGTATTATTCTATTGTATCAATATTATCTTCTTCTAATTCTTCTGTTGGTACATCTAGCTTAACAGATCTATATCTCATCATACCAGTACCAGCTGGAATTAACTTACCTATAATAACATTTTCTTTCAATCCTATTAATGGATCTATTTTTCCTTTTATTGCTGCTTCTGTAAGTACTCTAGTTGTTTCTTGGAATGAAGCTGCTGATAAGAAACTATCAGTTGCAAGGGCAGCTTTTGTTATACCTAATAAAGCCATTTCTCCCTTAGCTTCTTCTCCACCAAACTCTCTTACTCTAGCATTTTCTTCTTCAAAATCAAACATATCTATCATAGTACCTGGTAATAAATCTGTATCTCCTGAATCAGAAACTTTTACTTTTCTTGTCATTTGTCTAACAACTACTTCTAAGTGCTTATCGTTGATATCAACCCCTTGTAGTCTATAAACCTTTTGAACTTCTGAAAGTAAATATCTTCTAGCTCCTTCAACACCTTTAATATTCATAATATCATGTGGGTTAACTGAACCTTCTGTAATTTCATCTCCGGCTTCAATAACATCATTATCAGATACTCTTAATCTTGAACCAAATGGAATGTCATAGCTACGTTCTTCACCGTCAGCAGCCATTACAAACACAGTTTTCTTCTTCTTAGTTTCTTCTACTCTTACAGTACCTGCAATTTCAGAAACTATTGCAAGACCCTTAGGTTTTCTAGCTTCAAATAATTCTTCAACTCTAGGAAGACCTTGAGTGATATCCGCACCAGTAGCAACCCCACCAGTATGGAATGTTCTCATTGTAAGCTGAGTACCAGGTTCACCGATTGATTGAGCTGCAATTATACCAACAGCTTCTCCTATATTGATCTTTTGAGCTGTAGCCATGTTCATACCATAACACTTAGCACAAACACCTACTTTACAGTTACAAGTAAATACAGATCTTATTTTAACCTTCTTAACTCCTGCTGCTGTAATTCTATCAGCCATATGAGATTCAATATATTGATCTTTTCCTAATAATAATTCACCGCTTTCTGGATCATAAACATCCTCTGCAGTATATCTTCCATATAATCTTTCTGCTAATCCTTCGATTACTTCGTTACCTTCTTTGATTTCAGATACGATTAATCCTCTATCAGTACCACAATCTTCTTCTCTTACGATAACGTCTTGTGATACGTCAACAAGTCTTCTTGTTAAGTAACCTGAATCGGCAGTCTTAAGTGCTGTATCGGCATTACCCTTTCTAGCACCGTGTGTTGATATGAAGTATTCTAATACGTCAAGACCTTCTCTGAATGAAGCCTTGATTGGTAATTCGATAATCTTACCTGATGGAGCGGCCATAAGTCCTCTCATACCAGCTAATTGTTTTATCTGAGCCTTAGATCCTCTGGCTCCTGAATCAGCCATCATGAATATTGGGTTGAATTTATCCAAGCTATCCATTAACGCATTGGCAACATCTTCTGTTGTCTTACTCCATTTTTCAATAACTTTTTCATATCTTTCATCTTCAGATATGAAACCTCTCTTATACATCTTTTCTACTTTTTCAACTGTTTCTTCAGCTTCCTTAAGTAGTTCATACTTAGCTTCAGGTACTATCATATCTGATGCAGCAACTGTTACAGCTCCGATAGATGAGTAATGATATCCTAATGCTTTTATTTTATCTAACATTATAGATGTATTAGTAGGTCCGTGTTTAATGTAACACTTATCTATTAATTTTCCTAAAGTTTTCTTAGTGATTAAGAAATCAACTTCAAGATCAAATTCTGTTTCTGGATTTGTTCTATCTACATATCCTAAATCTTGAGGAATAGATTCATTGAATATAATCTTACCTACAGTAGTCTTAATTATTCCTGATTTTTCTACTCCATCTACTACTTTATGCATTCTTACATTAATTGCAGCATGAACAGCAATTTCGCCTACATTATAAGCCATTATTGCTTCATCTACATTTGCAAAATACATTCCTTCGCCCTTAGCGTTTTCTTTATCCATAGTTAAGTAATATGAACCTAGAACCATATCTTGTGTAGGAACACAAACTGGTTTACCATCTGAAGGTTTCATTATGTTTCCTGCTGCAAGCATTAAGAATCTAGCTTCTGCTTGAGCTTCAACTGATAATGGAACGTGAACCGCCATTTGGTCTCCATCGAAGTCAGCATTATACGCTGTACATACTAATGGGTGAAGTTTTATTGCTCTACCTTCAACTAATACAGGTTGGAAGGCTTGAATTCCTAGTCTATGTAGAGTAGGCGCTCTGTTAAGTAAAACTGGATGATCTGTGATAACTTCTTCAAGTATATCCCATACTTGTTCGTTAACTCTTTCAACCATTCTCTTAGCACTCTTTATGTTATGAGCTACTCCATCTTCAACTAATTTTTTCATTACGAAAGGCTTAAATAATTCTAATGCCATTTCTTTTGGTAAACCACATTGGTACATCTTTAATTCTGGTCCAACAACGATAACTGATCTACCAGAATAGTCAACTCTCTTACCAAGTAAGTTTTGTCTAAATCTACCTTGCTTACCTTTTAACATATCAGATAATGATTTTAAAGGTCTATTACCTGGTCCAGTAACTGGTCTTCCTCTTCTACCATTATCAATTAGAGCATCAACTGCTTCTTGAAGCATTCTTTTTTCATTTCTAACAATTATATCTGGAGCTCCTAAATCTAAAAGCTTCTTTAATCTGTTATTTCTATTGATTACTCTTCTATATAAATCATTTAAGTCAGATGTAGCGAATCTTCCTCCATCTAATTGAACCATAGGTCTTAAATCAGGTGGAATTACAGGAATTACATTTATAACCATCCATCTTGGATCATTTCCTGATTTTCTAAAAGATTCTACAACTTCTAATCTTCTTATAATTCTAACTTTCTTTTGACCACTACTAGTCTTTAATTCTTCTTTTAATTCTCTAGAAGTTGTTTCTAAGTCTATTTCTCCAAGGATTTCTTGAACTGCTTCAGCACCCATTCCAGCTACGAAGCTTTCTTCACCAAACTTATCCACAGCTTCTCTATATTCTTTTTCACTTAAAAGTTGTTTCTTTAAAAGTGAAGTTTCTTTAGGGTCAATAACCACATATGAAGCAAAGTATAAAACTTTTTCTAAAGCTCTTGGTGACATATCTAAAAGTAATCCCATTCTTGAAGGAATTCCTTTAAAGTACCAAATGTGAGATACTGGGGCAGCTAACTCAATGTGCCCCATTCTTTCTCTTCTTACTTTAGCTTTTGTAACTTCAACTCCACATCTGTCACAAACAATTCCCTTATATCTAACTCTCTTATATTTACCACAATGACATTCCCAGTCTTTCATAGGTCCAAATATTCTTTCACAGAATAGACCATCTCTTTCTGGTTTTAAAGTTCTATAATTAATTGTTTCTGGCTTCTTAACTTCACCTCTAGACCATTCTCTAATTTGGCTTGGAGAAGCTAAGCCGATTTGTATTGCATCAAAATTGTTCAATTCAAACAAGGGTATATCCTCCCTTCAATTTTAGTGTTCGTCATTAACGAAATCATCTAATTCTAATTCTTCTTCATGAAAACCTTCTAAAGTAAATGATTCATAATCAATATCTTCATCGATTTCTTCATCATTAGTTGTATAACTATCGTCTCCTGCCACTTGTTCTGTAACAAGTTCTTCAGTTCCTTCGATATTTACTTCTAATTCCTCTGAATCATCATCAGAGAATTCTTTTAATTTAACTTCTTCGTTATCTTCGTTTAATACTTTAACATCTAAGCATAAAGCTTGAAGTTCTTTAATAAGAACCTTGAATGATTCTGGAACTCCTGGTTCAGGGATATTTTCACCCTTAACTATAGCTTCATAAGTCTTAACTCTTCCTACAACGTCATCTGACTTAACTGTTAAGATTTCTTGTAATGTATGAGCTGCACCGTATGCTTCTAGTGCCCAAACTTCCATTTCCCCAAATCTTTGACCACCAAATTGAGCTTTACCTCCAAGTGGTTGTTGAGTAACTAGTGAGTATGGACCTGTAGATCTAGCATGGATCTTATCATCAACTAAGTGAGCAAGCTTTAAGATATACATTATACCAACTGTAACTTCATTATCAAATGGTTCTCCAGTTCTTCCATCATATAATACAGTCTTTCCGTTTGCGTTGTATCCTGCTTTTTCTAAGCAATCTTCTATATTCTTTTCTGTTGCACCATCAAATACAGGTGTTGCAATGTGCCATCCTAATGCACTTGCAGCCCAACCTAAGTGAACTTCTAATACCTGACCGATATTCATACGTGATGGAACCCCTAGTGGATTTAAACAAATTTGTAGTGGTCTACCATCTGGTAAGAATGGCATATCTTCTTCTGGTAAAACTCTAGAAATAACCCCTTTGTTACCATGACGACCGGCCATCTTATCTCCAACAGATATTTTTCTCTTTTGAGCTATATAACATCTTACAAGTTCGTTAACACCTGGATTTAAGTCATCACCGTTTTCTCTTGTAAATACTTTTACGTCAACGATAATACCAGCTTCTCCATGTGGTACTCTTAATGAAGTATCTCTAACTTCTCTTGCTTTTTCTCCAAATATAGCTCTTAATAATCTTTCCTCAGCTGTTAATTCAGTTTCTCCCTTAGGTGTAACTTTACCTACAAGTACATCTCCTGATCTAACTTCAGCACCGATTCTGATTATTCCTCTTTCATCTATATCTTTAAGAGCATCTTCACTAACATTAGGAATATCTCTTGTTATTTCTTCTGGTCCTAGCTTAGTATCTCTAGCTTCACATTCATATTCTTCAATATGGATAGAAGTAAATACATCTTCTCTTACTAATTCTTCAGAGATAAGCATAGCATCCTCGTAGTTGTAACCTTCCCAAGTAATGAATCCCATTCTGATATTCTTTCCTAATGCGATTTCTCCTAGGTCAGTTGCTGGACCATCAGCTAATACTTGGTTCTTAAATACAATTTCACCCTTATCTACTAAAGGTCTTTGATTTATACAAGTACCTGGGTTACTTCTCTTGAATTTAAGTAATTTGTATGTGTCTATTCCTCCATCAAGATCTCTCTTAACTCTGATTTCAGATGAACTAACATATACAACTGTACCTGAGTTTTTAGCTTTAGGTAATACTCCTGAATCTGCTGCTGCTCTATATTCAATTCCTGTACCTACTATTGGAGCTTGAGGCTTTAATAGTGGAACTGCTTGACGTTGCATGTTCGCTCCCATAAGTGCTCTTGATGCGTCGTCATTTTCAAGGAAAGGTATCATTGCAGTAGCAACTGAAACTATTTGTCTTGGTGAAACGTCAATTAAATCTACGTCTTTAGCATTAACTTGTAAAATATCATGCTTATGTCTAACAGTAACTCTACTGTCAACGAATCTTCCATCTTCACCTATAGGTTCTTTAGCTTGTGCAATTAAGTATAAATCTTCTTCATCAGCAGTAAAGTATCTGATTTCATCTGTAACTATTCCAGTTTCTTTATCAACAATTCTATATGGAGTTTCAATGAATCCATATTCATTAACTTTAGCATATGTTGCTAATGAGTTGATTAACCCTATATTTGGTCCTTCTGGAGTTTCTATAGGACACATTCTACCATAATGTGAATGGTGAACGTCTCTTACTTCGAAACCAGCTCTTTCTCTTGAAAGACCTCCTGGTCCTAAAGCAGATAATCTTCTCTTATGTGTTAATTCTGATAATGGATTAGTTTGATCCATGAATTGTGATAATTGAGAGCTACCAAAGAATTCTTTTATCGCAGCAGCTACTGGTCTAATGTTTATTAACATTTGAGGAGTAATTGCTTCTTGATCTTGAATAGTCATTCTTTCTTTAACTACTCTTTCCATTCTTGATAAACCAATTCTGAATTGGTTTTGTAATAACTCACCAACAGATCTTAATCTTCTATTACCTAAATGGTCTATATCATCAGTATATCCAACTCCATAAGCTAATCCTAATTCATAACTTATTGTTGCAAATATATCATCTCTTATAATATGTTTAGGTATTAATCTAGTTATGTTCTTTTTGATTTCTTCTTTGATAGATTGTTCATCATCATAATTGTCAAGAATTTCCATTAAAGTAGGGTAATGGACAGCTTCTCTTATGTTTAAATCACTTACATCAAATGATACAACTTTTTCTAAATCAACAAAGTGGTTACCTATTACTCTTAACACTTTATCTTCTACTAAAATGTCAACAGAGTTAATTCCTGCACTTTGAATGTTAGAAGCCATTGTTCTGCTTATTTTTTCTCCTTGTTCAACCATTATTTCTCCAGTTGAAGGATTTATTATATCAGCAGCTGCAATTTGATTAATTAATCTAAGATTAATAGCTAATTTCTTATTAAATTTGTATCTACCTACTCTTGATAAATCATATCTTTTAGCATCAAAGAATAAAGAGTCAATTAATGAAACCGCACTATCAACTGTAGGTGGTTCACCTGGTCTTAATCTCTTATAGATTTCAAGTAAAGCTTCCTCTTTAGTCTTAGTGTTGTCTTTTTCAATAGTCGCTTTGAATCTTTCTTCTTCACCAAAATAATCTAAAAGCTCTTGGTCACTTCCATAACCCATAGCTCTAGCTAATATTGTAATTGGTAGTTTTCTTGTCTTGTCAATTCTAACATAAATAACATCATTAGAATCTGTTTCGTATTCTAACCACGCACCTCTGTTAGGAATAACAGTTGATGAAAATAATTTTTTACCACTTTTATCAACAGTATTACTATAGTATACACCTGGAGATCTAACTAATTGGCTTACGATAACTCTCTCAGCCCCATTAATTATAAAAGTACCTTGTTCAGTCATTAGTGGGAAGTCTCCCATAAACACTTCTTGTTCTTTTATTTCTCCTGTTTCATTGTTTGTCAGTCTTACTGACACCTTCAATGGTGCTGCATAAGTACAATCTCTTTCCTTACACTCCTCCACTGAATACTTAATATTATCCATATCAAGTTTGTAATCTACAAACTCTAGTACAAGATTTCCTGTGAAATTTGAAATAGGATTAACATCGTCAAAAACTTCTAATAATCCTTCTCTCAAAAACCACTCATAAGAATCTAATTGTACCTCGATTAAGTTTGGCATTTCGGTTACATCTTTAACCTTAGCAAAGCTCATTCTAGTTCTTTTTCCGACTTGGACAGGATGTACCATGAATTTTCACCCCTTGTTTAAAGTAAAATAACCAAAAGCATAATTTCCCTAAGGACATATACTTTCGGAGAGCATCACGTTATAGTATAACCATTTTTATACTTGATTATACTCATTTTCGCAAGAATATATAATTATCCATAATGAATAGTACATTTTATGATAGTAACATACCCTATTTTTTTTGTCAACACTTTTGTATATTATTTACACTCCATTAATATAATAGTATTCTCAAAAAAATATTTCTCATTCTAAATTTTCAATTTTTTCATGATTTGGGCATTAAAAAAGGTGCTATAAAGCACCTTTTTATATTAAGTTAAGAAATTACTTAACTTCTACTTCAGCTCCAACTTCAGCTAATTTAGCTTTCATGTCTTCAGCTTCTTCTTTAGAAACAGCTTCTTTTAATGTCTTAGGAGCTCCGTCAACTATTTCTTTAGCTTCCTTTAATCCTAATCCAGTTATTTCTCTAACAACTTTGATAACTTTGATCTTGTTTGCACCAGCATTTGATAATACTACGTCAAACTCAGTCTTTTCTTCAGCTGCAGCACCTGCAACAGCTCCACCAGCAACAGCAACTGGAGCAGCAGCGCTAACACCAAACTCCTCTTCGCAAGCAGTTACTAATTCGTTTAATTCTAAAACAGTCATTTCTTTTATAGCTTGAATGATTTCTTCTCTTGTCATTTTAATTGCACCTCCAAAATTTTTATCAGTTTATTATTCAGCTGACTCTGATTCTTTTTTTTCTTTAATTGCATTTAATAAGTATGCAAGGTTTGATAATGGAGCTTTGAAGCTTCCAAGAAGTTTTGCAATAAGAACTTCTTTTGATGGGATTGTTGCAAGTTTTTCAACTCCAGCCTTGTCATAAACAATACCGTCAACAACACCTGCTTTTAATTCTAACTTCTTATGATCTTTAGCAAAATCATTTAATACTCTTGCAGGAGCAGTAGCATCTTCGTAACCGAAAGCTATTGAAACTGGTCCTTCTAAGTATTGAACTAAATCACCTAAACCTAATTCGTTAGCAGCTAATGTTACTAATGTGTTTTTGTAAACTTTATATTCAACACCAGCTTCTCTTAAGCTCTTTCTTAACATTGTATCTTCTTCAACTGTTAAACCTTGGTAACTAGCTAATGCTACACCTTGAGCTTTTTCTAACTTTTCTTTAATCTCAGCTACTTTAGCTTCTTTGATTTGTCTGTTCTTCTTTATCACTGTGTGTCCACCTCCTCACAGTTATTAACTGTAATATATATTAAGAAAGGTCTTCCCATAGACACAGGAAGACCAAATAAATAATCACTTATCTAGTTATCCTAGGCAGGCGATTACTTTAAACCTTACGGCACCTACTGTCTACGGAAACAGTATTCTCTTTTTTCACAACGAAATTTATTATACTATGTTAATTTCACTATGTCAATATTAATCTAAAACTTTTGTTGGATTAATCTTAGCTCCAGGTCCCATTGTGCTTGAAACTGATACAGATTTAACGTATTGTCCCTTAGCAGCAGCTGGTTTAGCCTTAACTAATGCATCCATTAAAGCGTGGAAGTTTTCTTGTAACTTTTCAACACCAAATGATTTCTTTCCGATTGGGCAGTGAACGATAGCAGTTTTATCAACTCTATATTCAACCTTACCTGCTTTGATATCAGCTATAGCTTTAGCTACATCAAATGTTACTGTTCCTGATTTTGGGTTTGGCATTAATCCCTTAGGTCCTAATACTCTACCTAATCTACCAACTACACCCATCATATCTGGAGTAGCAACTACTACATCGTAGTCAAACCAGTTTTCACCTTGGATCTTTTGAACTAATTCTTCAGCTCCAACGAAATCTGCTCCAGCTTCTTGTGCTTCTGTAGCTTTTGCACCTTTAGCAAATACTAATACTTTAACGCTTTTACCAGTTCCGTTTGGAAGAACAACAGCTCCTCTAACTTGTTGGTCAGCGTGTCTTGGGTCTACCCCTAATCTAACGTGTAATTCGATAGTTTCATCGAATTTAGCTTTTGCAGTTTTTACAGCTAAATCTAAAGCTTCAGCTGGTGTATATAAAACGTTCTTATCAACTAATTTTGAACTTTCAATATATTTCTTTCCCATTGTTATGCCTCCTTCGTGGTTTTAGCGGTTTTTACCTCCCACTTAATAAAAAATCAGAATTACTCTGCGATTGTAACACCCATACTTCTAGCAGTACCTTCGATCATGCTCATTGCAGTTTCGATTGTAGCAGCATTTAAGTCTGGCATTTTTAATTCAGCGATCTTTCTAACTTGATCCTTTGTTAATGTTCCAACTTTTGTTCTGTTAGGAACTCCTGAACCGCTTTCTAATCCTAATTCTTTCTTAATTAGAACTGCAGCTGGAGGAGTCTTTAAGATAAAACTAAAAGATCTATCTTGGTATACTGTTATAACAACTGGTATTATTAATCCAGCTTGATTAGCAGTCTTTGCGTTAAACTCCTTACAGAATCCCATAATGTTTACACCGTGTTGTCCTAATGCTGGACCTACTGGTGGTGCTGGTGTTGCCTTACCTGCAGGAAGTTGTAATTTAATCATTCCTGTTACTTTCTTAGCCATTTACTATTCCTCCTATACTGTGGTAATACGGACTTTTTGTCCTCCCACTTAATTAAAAACATTAGTTTTATATTTTTAATACTAAACTAATTTCTCAACTTGGTTAAAATCTAGTTCAGCTAACGTTTCTCTGCCGAACATATCTATTAAAGCTTTTATCTTGTGTTTTTCAACACTTATCTCTTGAATTATCGCTACGAATTCTCTTAGCGGTCCTGAGATAACTCTTACACTTTCTCCTACTTCTAAGTCTATATCTATAGGCATTTCTACAACACCCATTGATTCAACTTCTTCATCAGTAAGAGGTACTGGTTTAGAACCTGGGCCAACAAATCCTGTTACACCTCTAGTATTTCTAACCACATACCATGACTCATCAGTCATAAGCATTTTTATTAACACATATCCTGGGAACTTTTTCTTTAAAGAAACCTTTTGTTTACCATCTTTTTCTTCGATAACTTCTTCCATAGGAACTTGTATATCAAGAAGTAGATTTTCAAGATTTCTATTTTCTACGGTCTTTTCAATATTTGCTTTAACCTTATTTTCGTAACCTGAATATGTGTGTACTACATACCATCTAGCTCTTTCACTCATATTTACTATAGATGAGAAACTCACCTAAACCTCCTTTATTATAGTTTAAAAATCAATTTAAAGAGGTTTGTAAAAATATAATCTAACCCGCCAACTAATATTATATATATTAGTACGACTACGCCTACTGCAATTAACGCTTTTTTTGTGTCATCTTTAGAAGGCCAAGTTATTCTTTTAACCTCTGCCTTAAGTTCTCTAAAAAACTTAGAAAGCCCTCTTTTTTCAGAAGTTTTAGTATTAATATTTACATTTTCTTTAATAGCCATTACTTCACATCCTTAACTATTGCGAGTACGTGTCATTACTCTAAAGCGAACTATTTAGTTTCTTTGTGTTGTGTGTGTTTTTTACAGAATCTGCAATATTTATTCATTTCCATTCTGTCTGGGTTGTTTTTCTTATTTTTCATTGTGTTGTAATTTCTTTGCTTACACTCTGTGCATGCTAATGTTACTTTTACTCTCACAGTCTGCACCTCCAGTTTATCCAAATAATTATATAAGTATATATGATATTGTGTTACCTAATTCGTTAATTACTTAAACACTCTATCATAAAAGCGATATTATGTCAATAATATTAGCTTGGTAAAGGACTAGGTAAACTAACCCAGCCCTTTATATATGAAGTAATTAATCTACTATTCTATTATAGAAGTAACAACTCCTGAACCTACAGTTCTTCCACCTTCTCTGATAGCGAATCTTAAACCTTCATCCATAGCTACTTGAGTGATTAACTCAACGTTCATATCGATGTGGTCTCCAGGCATAACCATTTCCATTCCTTCTGGTAATTTGATTGATCCTGTAACGTCTGTTGTTCTGAAGTAGAATTGTGGTCTGTATCCATCGAAGAATGGAGTATGTCTACCACCTTCATCTTTCTTAAGTACGTATACTTGACCTACGAACTTGCTGTGTGGGTTAACTGATCCAACTTTTGCTAAAACTTGACCTCTTTCGATGTCTGTTCTTTGAACACCTCTTAATAATGCTCCGATGTTATCTCCAGCTTGTGCTTCATCTAATAACTTTCTGAACATTTCGATTCCTGTAACAACAGTCTTTCTTCTTTCTTCAGTTAATCCGATTACTTCTACTTCGTCACCTACGTGAAGTATTCCTCTTTCAACTCTTCCTGTTGCAACTGTTCCTCTACCAGTGATTGTAAATACGTCTTCTACTGGCATTAAGAATGGCTTATCTGTTGCTCTTTCTGGTGTTGGGATGTAGCTATCTACTGCATCCATTAATTCCATGATGCAAGCTGTTGCTTCTGGATCTGTTGGGTTTTCTAATGCTCTTAAAGCTGATCCCTTGATTACTGGAATGTCATCTCCTGGGAAGTTGTATTCAGATAATAATTCTCTAACTTCCATTTCAACTAATTCTAATAATTCTTCATCATCAACCATATCTGCTTTGTTTAAGAATACTACGATATAGTCAACACCTACTCTTGATGCAAGTAAGATGTGCTCTCTTGTTTGAGGCATTGGACCATCTGCAGCTGAACAAACTAAGATTGCTCCGTCCATTTGTGCAGCACCAGTGATCATGTTCTTAACATAGTCAGCGTGTCCTGGACAGTCAACGTGAGCGTAGTGTCTGTTTTCTGTTTCGTACTCAACGTGTGCAGTGTTGATTGTGATTCCTCTTTCTTTTTCTTCTGGAGCTCTATCGATATCAGCATAGTTGAACGCTTCTGCGAATCCTCTGTTTGCTAATACTGTTGTGATAGCAGCTGTTAATGTAGTCTTACCGTGGTCTACGTGACCGATTGTTCCGATATTTACGTGTGGTTTACTTCTTTCGAACTTTTGCTTTGCCATTTGAAATTCCTCCTTATTTTTAAATAAACTTTGCCTAGCGTTTGCATACTAATTTATATTCTCCATGGAGCTCATGATCGGGATTGAACCGACGACCTCCGCCTTACCAAGGCGACACTCTGCCAACTGAGCTACATGAGCATTAAAGTGCTATTCACTTTAATATACCAATTATAAAGTTTACTATCATTTGTTTTTTTTGTCAATATTAATTTACTATTATTATTTAGTGTCGGAAAGGCACTTTTCAAGCTTTCTTTTCACTCTCTGAAGTGCATTATCTATAGACTTTGCATGCCTATCTAAATCACATGCAATTTCTTGATAAGACTTACCATCAAGATAAGATTGTAACACTTCCATTTCCAAATCTGAAAGTACTTTTGAAATTGCTTCCTCAATGTACTTTTTTTCTTCTTTTCCAATAATAAGTTCTTCTGGATCACTTATCTTAATACTTGATAGTATATCCAAAAGTGTTCTTTCTGAATCATCTTCTGATACAGGTTTATTAAGAGATACATATGTATTTAATGGAATATGTTTTTGCCTTGTTGCTGTTTTTATTGCAGTAATTATCTGCCTAGTTATACACAATTCAGCAAACCCTCTAAATGTAGTTGATTTTTCATAGTTAAAATCTCTTATTGCTTTATATAAACCAATCATTCCCTCTTGATAAATATCTTCTTTGTCAGCTCCAATCAGGAAATATGATTTAGATTTTACCTTAACAAAGCTTTCATACTTAGAAATAACATATTCTTGAGCTCTACTATTTCCATTTTTTGCTTCAACCACAATTTCTTCTTCTGTCATTCCTTCAAATTCACTTGCTATCTCTTTCGAATAATCTTTGTTATCCACAAATCCCCCTCCATTCCCAAAAGCGCCTTTATATTTACCCACGCCTCATAGCCTCTAATTTTTTTAAAACATCATCATCAATATTATCTTGAACAGTACTCTTATGTGAAGTATATACTTTCTTAGTTGCTCGTCTTATATCTTCTGATGTATCAAATACCATATTATAGAATTCTATACTTGAAATTCTAGTTGCACCTCTTTGGAAAATTGTTTGCTGCTCCAAAGAATCAGATGTAACTACTGATACTTCAAATCTTCTTCCGATATTATGTATTTCTCTTTCAATATAAGCATCTGCAGTTTCTCCACTTTTAGTAAATACTACTGTTAAATTTTTATTGTATTCATATTTATTTTCTAAATTACCAGCTACTCTATAACCATCAAATACTAACATAATTTTGCACTGATGAATAGCACCATAATTATGTAAAATATCTATAAGTTTTTGTCTAGCACTATCCAAACTTATTTCTTTTTCACTCTTTAGATTACTCCAACTATTTATTACATTATATCCATCTATAAATATAAATTTCACTTTTTACCCCTATGTGTACTAAATTATTTAGTTAATCTGCCTTTTAAAACCTCATACATCATTATACCACCTGCAACTGAAGCATTTAAAGAGTTAATTTTTCCTATCATAGGGATTTTTACTAATAAATCACACTTTTTAAGAGTTAAATTAGAAATTCCTTTCCCTTCACTTCCAATTATTAATGCACATGGTCCAGAAAAATCAGTATTATAACTATAATCTGTTCCATCTATATCTGCACCATAAATCCAAATTCCTTGTTCTTTTAAAATATCTATAGTTGCATTTATATTCGTAACTTTTGCAATTCTCATATGCTCTATTGCTCCAGCTGAACATTTATAAACTGTAGATGTTACTCCAACATTTCTTCTCTTAGGTATAATAATACCGTGAACTCCACAAAGTTCTGCAGTTCTTATTATCGATCCTAAGTTATGTGGATCTTCTATTTCGTCTAATATTACTATAAAAGGTTTTTCATCTTTTCTTTTCGCATATTCTAATATATCATTTACTTCACAATATTTGAAAGGAGTAACCTTTGCAACAATTCCTTGGTGATTTAACCCTTCACACATTGTATCTAATTTTCTTCTATCAGCTTCTTTAACAACAACCCCTTTGTCTTTTGCTAATCCTAAAGCAACTTTTATTGATCCTTCTAAATCACCTTTACTTACATATAAGCACTCTATTGTTCTATCACTTTTTAGTGCTTCAATTACAGCATTTCTTCCAATTACTAAATCTTCTCTTACTGCTTCACTATTTGCTTCTCTTGTTCCAGCAGCATAATTTCTATCTCTTTTTTCTTCTCTTCTATCCTGGAATCTATTGTTTTTTTCTTGGTATCTGTTACTCTTCTCTTGGAACTTATTAAATTCTCTTTCTCTTCTTCTTGGATTTTCTCTCTTAGTCATGACTATTCTCCTTTTTCTTATAGTTTTATTGAAATTGCACTATTGAATATAAATTCTAATCTTTCAGTATTACCTGTTAAATATAAATATCCTACTAATGCTTCAAAACCAGTTGCCATTCTATAATCTCTTACATCTGCATTTTTAGGAACTGTAGCTGATTTAGCATTTCTTCCTCTTTTATAGATATAGCTTTCATCTTCCGTTAATTTATCTTCAATTTCATGCATAATAACTGCTTGACTTTTAGCTTTAACATACCCTATTGCTTTGACATGTATTTTATGAGCAGTTAATTCGATATTTTCAGATAATATATAGTTTCTTATAAAAAGTTCATAAACCCCATCACCTACTAATGCAAGTTGAAGTGGATTTAGAAGTCGTGCTTCTTTTTCCGTAAATTCTCTTACTCTTAAATCCTTAAGCATCTTTTAATTTCTCCTCAATTATATAATAACTATATTTATTAAAATAGTAATGAAAAACTAAGAGTTAAAAGGAAGGAATAAACTTCTATAAAGTTTATTAAAATTTATTAGGAACCCACTAATCCTTCTCTCTTAACTCTACTTTAATTTTTCTTATATTTTTAATAAATTAATTAATCAATCTTTTTCCATCTAACACCTTGTGGAGTATCTAGAAGTTCTATACCTTTAGCTTTTAATTCATCTCTTATTTTATCTGCTAAAGCAAAATTTCTATCTTTTCTAGCTTGTTGTCTCTCAGCTATTAAAGCTTCAATCTCTTCCTCTAAATTTCCCTTAGTTGTCTTTTGTAGTATTCCTAAAGGTGAACCTAATTCTCTAATTAATTCTAATGCTTTTTCACATAATTCTTTTGATGAATTTATTCCAACATTGCTATTAATATCTCTTATTAAATCAAATAATACAGATATCGCATCGGCTGTATTGAAATCATCATCCATTTTTTCAATATATCTTTGTCTATAACTATCTAATGAATTTAAATACTTAACCTCATCTTCTGTCATTTCATTAATTTTTACTTCTGAAATTAAATTTTCTAAATTTCCAATTGCATTATATAATCTTTCAACTGAAGCCTTAGCTGATTCTAACAAATCATTACTAAAATTTAATTGGATTCTATAATGTCCTGAAAGCATTAAGAATCTAATTACATCAGGATCATATTGCTTTAAAGCATCTCTTGCTGTTAAGAAATTATTTAAAGACTTAGACATCTTTTGATTATTAACATTTAAGAATGCTGCATGCATCCAATAGTTTGCAAATTTCTTACCTGTTAAAGCTTCACTTTGAGCTATCTCATTTTCATGATGTGGAAATGCTAAATCCATTCCTCCAGCATGTATATCAATAGTTTCTCCAAGTAATTTCTTAGCCATGCATGAACACTCAATATGCCATCCTGGTCTTCCAACACCCCAAGGGCATTCCCAACCTGGCTCACCTGGTTTTTGTGCTTTCCAAATAGCAAAATCTACAGGATCTTCTTTTCTTTCATCCACATTAATTCTTGCTCCTGATCTTAAATCATCAAGATTTTGCCCTATAAGCTGTCCGTAATTTTCGAATTTTTTAGTTCTAAAGTAAACATCTCCATCAACTTCATAAGCATATCCTTTTTCTATTAATCCAGACACAAATTCAATTATCTCTGAAATATACTCAGTTGCTCTTGGATTTGTTGTTGCTCTTTTTATATTAAGTCCATCAGCATCTTTATAATATTCTGCTATATACTTATCTCCAATTTCTTTTACTGTAGTATGCTCTTCATTAGCTTTATTTATCATTTTATCATCTATATCAGTAAAATTTTGAACAAAGTTAACTTCATATCCCCTGTATTCCATATATCTTCTTATAGTATCAAAAACAATAAACGTTCTTCCATTACCTATGTGAAAATAGTTATATACCGTTGGTCCACAAACATACATGCTTATCTTCCCTGGTACTATAGGAACAAATTCTTCTTTTTTTCTAGTTAAAGAATTATATATTTTCATTATGAAATTCCTCCTTTTTTTATTTTTTCTATCCTATAATTTTATATTATTACTTTCAAATTGAGATTTTACTTTTTCTATAACATCATCAATTTTTATTACTTCCATCTCACCATCTCTTAATTTAAATTCAACTTCACCGTCAGTTATTTTCTTACCAACAGTAACTCTCATTGGAATTCCAATAAGTTCTGAATCTTTAAATTTAACTCCTGGTCTTTCGTTTCTATCATCTAATATAGCATCTACACCAACTTTTCTTAAATCTTCATATAGTTTATTAGCTATTTCCATTTGAGCTTCATCTTTAATATTTACTGGAATAACTGATACATGGTATGGTGCAACTGAAAGAGGCCATATTATTCCATTTTCATCATGATGTTGTTCAATTATTGATGCCATTGTTCTTGTAACACCAATACCATAACATCCCATAACAAATGGAGTGTTTTTACCATTTTCATCTATAAATGTAGCATTCATAGCTTCTGAATATTTAGTTCCTAATTTAAATATGTGACCTACTTCTGTTCCTCTTGCTATAGTAACTTCAGCTCCACACTCTGGACATTTTTCTCCACTTTCAATGTTTCTATAATCTCCTACAGTACCTTCGAAATCTCTTCCATAGTTAACATTCTTTAAGTGGTATCCTGTTTCATTTGCCCCTAATATCATGTTATACATATAAGTAACTTCTTCATCTACTAATAATAAGTCTACCTTTATTCCTACTGGTCCACCAAATCCAACTTCACAACCTGTAGCTTTTGTATATTCTTCATGAGAAGCCATAGCTATATCTCCTGAAGCCTTTGCAGCATTAGCTACTTTTACTTCATTAACTTCTCTATCTCCTCTAACAACTACACCTACTATTTTTCCATCTACATTAAACATTAATAGCTTAACAGTCTTTTTTGGTGACACATTTAGGAATGTTGAAACTTCTTCAATTCCTCTGCTATCTGGAGTAGCTACTTTTTCCATTGGTAATAATTCTTCAACCTCTGCTCTCTCTGGAGTAGCTTCAGCTTTTTCTATATTAGCTGCATAATCACAAGCCGTACAGAACACTACATCATCCTCACCAACTTCTGATTTAACCATAAATTCTGCTGAATTTGATCCTCCAATTGCTCCTGAATCTGCAGCAACGCACTTAGCATCAATTCCACATCTATTAAAAATCTTTACATATGCATCATGCATTTTATCATAAGATATATCTAATCCTGCTTGATCCTTATCGAAGCTATAAGCATCCTTCATTATGAATTCTCTAGATCTCATAACCCCAAATCTTGGTCTTCTTTCATCTCTATACTTAGTTTGAATTTGATAAAGATTTACTGGTAATTGCTTATATGATTTTATTTCATTTCTAGCTATATCTGTAAATACTTCTTCATGTGTTGGCCCAAGGCAGAAATCTCTATTATTTCTATCCTTTAATCTAAACATTTCATCTCCGTAAACATCCCATCTACCAGATTCTTGCCATAATTCTGCTGGTAACACTGCAGATGCTAAAAACTCTTGAGCACCAGCTGCATTCATTTCTTCTCTAACAATTTCTTCTATGTTCTTTAAAACCTTTAATCCAATTGGCATATAGTTATATACACCTGCTGCCATTTTTCTAATCATTCCAGCTCTAAGCATAAGCTTATGGCTATCTATTTCAGCTTCTGCTGGCACTTCTCTTAATGTTGATACTAACATATTTGACATCTTCATAATTATCTTCCTCCTGATTTTCTCTACATAATATCTTGTTGTTTTAATTGTTAATTACTATAGCATTAGAAATTAATAAATTGTGCTAGAACTTATTAATAAATTTTACCCTATTTTTATTTTTAAATAAGTCTCTTCTAGCTTTATTATTAATTTATTCTTGCATCCTTTTGTTTCTAAATAAAAAAAGTCCGTCCCTAATATAGAATTAGGGCGAACTTGTATCCGCGGTACCACCTAAATTTGTGCTTTAATAATGATAACGGTGTTAAACCGATAGTTTTTACCTACAACTCAAAAGCTGGTTCAAAATCTGTTGAAAATCTTACAGCCAAAGGATCTTCTCTCTGATTAGCGATTTCTACTATTCTTCATCACTGCTTTAGTAATATTCTTTTTTGATTAATTTATTATATAATCTTGAAAATACTCTGTCAATATAATGAAATTTAAATTAAATAAGCTTTTCACCTAAAATTAAATCTTCTGGAGTGGTAACTTTAATATTAGTGTATTCACCATCATAAAGATATACACTATAACCAAATTTTTCAGCTACCATAGTATCATCAGTTACAACTATATTATTAATTTTTATCTTTTCATGACATTCTAATATTTCATTGAACTTAAAAACTTGAGGAGTCTGTATAGCTACTAAACTTCCCCTCTCTGGAGTACTAACCGAAAAATTACTTTCATTTTTAATCTTAATTGTATCTTTAGGCATAACCCCTGGTGCACACGCACCGTAAACCTGAGCAAATTTAATTCCATCATCTATTATTCTATCAGAAATAAAAGGTCTTGCTCCATCATGGATTAATACAATATCTGTATTAGTATCTTCTAGACTTTTAAGTCCATTATATACAGAATCTTGTCTTTCTGTACCACCTATAACTATATTATCTACTTTTAAATTATATTTTTCTAAAATATTTTCCTTAAAATAAACTACTTCATCTTTAGATAATACAACTACTATATTGTCTATTTTTTTATTTTCACTGAATTTTTTTATAGTGTAATAAATAATAGGTTTTCCTTTTATCTCAATAAATTGCTTGCTAACAGGTGCCCCCATACGTTTTCCCTTACCACCAGCTAAAATAATAGCACTTATCATTTGAGTTCTCCTTTAATTATCCTTTGGTTTTGCAAAAATCATTCTTCCGGCAGATGTTTGAAGAACAGACGTTACAATAACTAAAATTTCTTCTCCAATGTATTTCTTTCCACCTTCAACTACAATCATAGTTCCATCATCAAGGTATCCAATACCCTGAGTTGACTCTTTACCATCTTTAATAACTATAATTTTCATTTCTTCCCCTGGAAGTACTACCGGCTTAATTGCATTAGCCAATTCATTTATATTTAAAACAGGAACTCCTTGGAATTCTGCAACTTTATTTAAATTGAAATCGTTAGTAATTACTTTTCCACCTAACTTTTGAGCTAATTTCAATAACTTGCTATCAACTTCAGCAATATCCTTAAAGTCACCTTCCCAAATTTGAGTTTCAATTTCTAATTCTTTTTGAATTTTATTTAATATATCTAATCCTCTTCTTCCTCTATTCCTTTTTAATGAATCTGAAGAATCTGATATGTGTCTAAGCTCATCTAAAACAAAGCTTGGTATAACTAAAGTCCCTTCTATAAATCCAGTTTGGCATAAATCAAATATTCTTCCATCTATAATTACTGATGTATCTAAAACCTTAGCACTTCCTTTAGCATAGCCTCTGCTCTTTTTCTCTTTTTCTCTTTCTCTTTGATTATTTCTTTTAAATATAAGTAACGTTGAAGAAATATCTTCTTTCTTTTTCACAAATATTTCAGCACCTAATATTGCTGCAATCAGTTCTAATAGTACAAAAATTATTGGTCCAATTGCAGGATGTATTCCTACAAATATTCCTGATAAAGGAGCACCTATAAATGCTGCAATAATCAATCCAATTAACAACCCTGCACTTCCGTAAATTACTTCTTGTGCACTTAATCTTTGAATATTTTTTTCAATTTTATCTATAGTGTTAGATATTAATTTATATAATCCTGGGGAAATAAAATAAAAAATAATTCCGAAAAGTAAAACACTTAAAATATAGAATATTGTAGTAGCTACTACACCTTTTATAATATTAATTCTAAGCCCTGTATTAATCGCTAATATAGCTTCTGCAATGATATATCCAACCACTAATCCCAAAAGAGTAAAAATAATTTTTAATCCCTTCTTAAACAAAAACTCACCTCCTATTTAAATTACTTTTAATTTAAGTAATAGTTATAAATAACCATTTTTATTATACCATATTATTTATATTACTATTACTAAAATTTAACTTTAAAGAATAAATTAAATTTTAATACCCCCTATCAAAATATGACCAGGTTGTTTATTATAATATTAAGCCAATACAGATAAGGCTTGTATTGACAAAATTGTCTGAAAATACTTATAATTTAATTATGGATTATATTTCTAAGGAGTTGAGGCAAATGAAAGACATTATATTCGATAGCTTTCAAAATGACGTCAGTGAATCCCTACTAAGGCATAAAAGCATTCTTGATATATTAACTAAATATACTGAATCCAGTTGTAGAATTAACAGAGCTGTAGCTAAAGCCGTAACTAACTGTGGTTGCATTGAGATAAATGCGAAAAAACAATGTTTGCCAAATGATGACAACTCATTGGAAGATTTATCAAACTGTTTAAAAACTCATCTTGATGGCTGTTTATGTGATAACTGCCGTGAAGTTATAGAAAGAGAAATTGGGAATAATTTATTTTATCTTACTTCTCTTTGTAATGCGCTTGATATAAACCTTTATGATGTTTTATTAAAAGAAAGTGACAAAATGAATACACTTGGTAAATTTACCTTTAGATAAATATATAAGCAGGTTTTTACCTGCTTATATATTTTTACCGTTAAATCATATTAATATTCTTAATTTATTACTAAAGTTCTTTCTTTAAATGAATTTGTTCCTTTATTCTCTTTAACCCACTTCTAATAGCTGTAGCTCTCGCTTCTCCAATTCCTTCTACTTGATCTAATTCTTCCTTGCTTGCAGCTATTACATATTTTAACTCTTTAAAATGTTTAATTAAATTTTCGATTATATTAGTAGGTATTCTTGGGATTTTGAATAATATTCTATATCCCTTAGGTGAAATTAATGTATCTACTAATGATACTCCTCCAAATCCAAGCACCTTTGCTATAATTTCTAAATCTACTAATTCTTCAGAATTTAACTTTTGAATTTCTTTATAAATGTTGTTATGATCAGCATTTTCTCCACAATAATCTCTTATTAAAAGAATTCCATCTCTTTCAATATATCTTATTAACTCGTTTAATTGCATGGAAATTAATCTACCTTCATTTCCAAGCTCTAATATATATCTTTTTATTTCTTCTACTATTCTCATTACCATTTCTGTTCTTTGTATTGCAGTTACAACATCAAAAACAGTTGTTAAGTCTTGAAATTCTAATATGTTTAAATTATTTATTACTCTCTCTAATACATTTACATACTTTTCTAAGGTTTGGATTGCTTGATTTGCTCTTGCTAAAATTACACTGCTGTCTTGTAATACATATTTTATATCACCTTTATATACAGTAATAATATTTCTTCTTTGAGATATTGCTACAACAATTGTGTCAGTTTGCTTAGCTATTCTCTGTGCAGTTCTATGTCTTGTTCCTGTTTCATATGTTTGAACTGTTGGATCTGGTAACAATTGTGCATTTGCACAAACAATTTTTCTTAAATCTTGACTTAATACTATTGCTCCGTCCATTTTAGCTAATTCATATATATATGCTGGAGTATATTCTGAGTTAATATTAAATCCTCCATCAACAATACTCATTACTTCATCAGAATCTCCTAAAACTATCAGGCCACCTGTTTTAGCTCTTAAGATATTTTCTAAACCTTCTCTTAAATATGTTCCCGGACTAACTATCTTTAATATATTTTTTATTTCATTATCATCCTTAATTCTCATGCAATCACCTAACTTTATTTTCAATTCATATCTCTATTTATATAATTAAGCTAATATTTATCAACTTATCATTATTATTCATTTTCCTAACATATATAATATTACTATTATATAATTATTAACTCAATAATTTTGTAAATATTTATAAATAATATTCTTTATAGTTTTTTCTACAAAAAAAGTAAGTATAAATTATTATACTTACTTTTTTCCATAATTATATTATCTATATACATCTGCTATAACATCATTTAATGTTTTCATAGCCATTATTTTTATATTAGGTATATTTACTTCTTTACTAAATGAATCTTTTGCTACATATACTTTCTTAAATCCCATTCTTGCAAGTTCCTTTACCCTAATTTCTATTGAAGGTACCTTTTTTAATTCACCAGTAAGACCTACATCAGCTATAAAAGCAATATTTGCTTCAATTCCCCTTTGTTTTACAGATGAAACTATACTCATAATAACAGCCAAATTTATACCTTGTTCTTTTATTCTCATTCCGCCAGTAGTCTTTATAATAACATTCTTATCATAAAGTCCTATTCCGCCTCTTTGCTCCAAAATAGATATTAAAGTATTAAGCTTATCCTTACCTAATGTTTCTCCAATTCTTGTAGGATACGGAGTAAATGTTTTAGATACTAAACTTTCTACCTCTGTAATTATAGGTCTAGATCCTTCTTTTATAACAGTTAAAGTACTTCCTGAAACAACTTCTCCCTCTTCCCTTTTAGTCATAAAAAACTCCGATGGATTATCTATTGATACCATTCCTTTTTCAGACATTTGGAAAAAACCTGTTTCCCCAGTACTTCCAAATCTATTTTTAGAACTTACTAATCCTCTTAGTTCTTCATCTGTATCACATTCTATAATTAATACAGTATCTACTAAGTGTTCCAATGCTCTTAATCCTGCTAATTCATCAGCCTTAGTCATTTGCCCAACAATTATTACTGCACGTTGTCTTTTATTATCTTTAGCAATTCTTAATAACTCATTCGCACACTCCATAGTTTGTGTTGGCGACCCTGCTCTTGCTGGTAAAAAGCTATCCATAGTAAATGTTTGAATACTATCTATTATAATCAAATCTGGATCTATTTCATTAACTGCAGCCACTACATTATCCATACTCGTCTCTTGGACTACCCAAATATTATCATTAATATTTTTTAAAATTCTATCTGCCCTATTCTTAATTTGACTATCACTTTCTTCACCTGATGCATATATAACTTTAAATCCACTTCTAGCTATATTGTCAGCAACTTGTAATAATAAAGTTGATTTTCCTGCACCAGGACGTGCTGTTATTATAGTAATAGAATCTTTAACTATTCCGCCACCCATTACCCTGTCAAACTCACTTATTCCTGTTACAATTCTATCACTTTTACTTGAAGTTACTTCTGATAACTTTTTAATAGGTTTTCTTGCCAATTCTCTAACCTTAATCGCTTCTTTTACAGCCTTATTTTGCTGTACTACCTGTTCTTCGGTAAAAGTGTTCCAATTTCCACAATCAGGACATTTCCCCATCCACTTTGGTGATTCATATCCACATTCTTCACATACGAATACAGATTTTATCTTAGCCATATTATTCACCACTCTTATCTATATAAATTTTATTCTCTAATTTTCTTTATTATAATATAACATAACTTCAAATATAAAAAAATGAGGCTACATAAAAACCTCATTTTTAAAATTATTATTCATTTATAAGTGTCGCTGCTGCTTTATCTACAACTACTGTAACATCTCTATGCATTTGTAACATAGAAGCAGGGTTATCTGTTGTTATTTTTCCTGAGAATAATCCTTTAATAGCTTCTGCTTTACTTTCTCCTGAAGCAATTAAAACTATTTTCTTTGACTTCATTATTCCGCCTACACCCATGCTTATTGCTCTTCTTGGTACATCGGCTTCATTAGCAAAAAATCTTGCATTAGCTTTAATAGTATCTTCAGTTAATGTTATTATATGAGTTCCTGAAGATAGTTCTTCATCTGGTTCATTAAATGCTATATGTCCATTATTTCCTACACCTAAAAGTTGAATATCTATTCCACCTAGTTCCTCAATCTTTTTATCATATTCTTTACATTCTAATTCTAAATCTTTAGCTAGTCCATTAGGAACAAAAGTATTTTTTATATCTACATTAATGTACTTAAATAAATTTTCATTCATAAAATGTCTATAACTTTGTTCATGTTCAGGATTTAATCCAACATATTCATCTAGATTTACTGTTGTAATTTTAGAAAAATCTAATTCTTTATTTTCATACATCTTAATTAATTCTTTATACATTCCAACTGGAGATCCTCCAGTTGCTAAACCTAAAACTGCATTTGGTTTTTCATTTATTACTTTAGCAAACTCTTTTGCTGCTACCTTACTTAATTCTTCATAATTATCAACAACTATTAAATTCATAACAATTCTCCCTCTTTTCTTGAAATATTAACTTGTAATGTAAATTTATCTGATTTGTAGTATGCCTCTTCTAAAAATAAAAGCTTATCCGAACTAGTAAATGTCTTATTAATAGTCTTTAATATAGGAGTATCCTTTTCACATTCTAATAATCCTCTTATCTCATCATTAACATTAACTGCAATTATTGATGAATTTGAATGAGTAATTGTATATCCAAATCCTTCTAAAATCTTATATAATGAGCCAGATAGCATTTCTTTATTAATACTTCCACAATAATCTACCGGAATATATACTGTTTCCAAAGCAATGCTCTCTCCATCTACTATTCTTTTTCTTGTTATTTTGTACAACTTATCTAATATAAAAATATCTTGCATATCATCAGGCGTATCTATAACTTCAAATTCTATAACTTTTGTGTCCAATTTTCTTCCGCTTTGATTAATCATTTCAGTAAAGCTCATCATATCCTTTTGATTTACCTTTTGCTCACATACAAATGTTCCTTTACCTTTTTTTCTAAGCAAAATTCCTTCTTGAACTAGCTCTCCAATAGCTTGTCTTATAGTCATTCTACTTACTTCATAGATTTCACAAAGCTCTCTTTCACTTGAAATACATTCACCCGGCTTCCAAACACCTTTTGCAATTTTTTTTATTAAATCGTTTTTTAATTGATAATACACCGGTATCGGACTATTTTTATCTATCATAAATATCACTCCCAAATTTATTATATTATACATACATATAGTTGTCTATACCAGTTAAGGATTTTTTTTAATATAAAATATACATATTTATTTATTATATGGAAATACTATCTATATAAATTCCAAGGAGATGGTATTTTGATAGATAAATCTTATTTTAATAATGTTCCTTCAAAAAACATTTTAAATGATTATAAACCTAAAAATTTATCTAGCGATTATGTCGATAACTCTACTTCAAACTGCATAGAAAACATGGTTATTAATTCTAACCTAGATAATGATAATAATATTAAATAGCTTAATATTATAAAAAAGAGTAAGGCGATTTATTTATCACCTTACTCTTTTACATTATTTATTCCCCTTAAATTTCTTAACATTTACCTATGGGAAAATACCAATATCTCATCTCTGCATTCAACCTTTAATTTATCTCCAACTTTAATTTCACCTTTAAGTAATTCATCACTTAACTTATCAACTATTTCTCTATTAATTATACCTCTTAAAGGTCTTGCACCAAATTCAAGATTTTTATTTTTATTAATAAGGAATTTATTTAAATCCTCATCGTAAATTAAATCTATATTCTTTTCTTTTAATCTACTTATTGTATCTTTTAGCATTATATTTACTATTTGTAATGTATCTTCTTCCTTTAGCTGATTAAATACTATTATATCATCTACCCTATTTAGGAATTCAGGCTTAAAGGCATTCTTTAATTCTCCTAATACAACGTCCTTCATTTTCTCATATTCTGCTTCTTTTAAATTAGAATTAGTATCAAATCCAACTTTTCTTTGACTCTTTAATTTTTGAGCTCCTACATTAGATGTCATAATCACTATAGTATTTTTAAAGTCTACTGTCTTGCCCTTTCCATCAGTTAATCTTCCATCTTCCATAATTTGAAGTAATATATTAAATACATCTGGATGAGCCTTTTCAATTTCATCTAATAATACTACTGAATAAGGTTTTCTCCTTACAGCCTCTGATAGCTGACCACCCTCTTCATATCCTACATATCCTGGAGGTGCTCCAATTAATCTTGAAACTGAATGCTTCTCCATATATTCAGACATATCAATTCTGATTAAATTGCTTATTTTCCCAAACATGACTTCTGCTAAAACATTGCAAAGTTCAGTTTTACCTACACCTGTTGGTCCACAGAAAATAAAAGTTCCAATTGGTCTATTAGGATTCTTAAGTCCAACTCTTGCTCTTTTAACTGCCCTAGTTAAAGCTTTTATCGCTTCATCTTGACCTACAACTCTTTGCCTTAGAGTATCTTCTAGATGTAATAACTTAACAGATTCTTTTTCGGTTAATTTTTCTACTGGAACCTTAGTCCATATTGAAACAACTTTTGCAATATCATCTTCATCAACTATTTGAACTTCTGTACAACTATGTGCTCTCCATTCATTTTTAATCTTTTCAAATTCTTCTTTTAGTTGCTTTTCATTATCTCTTAAATTAGCAGCTTTTTCAAAATCTTGATTTTTAATTGACTCTTCTTTTTCACTAATTATTTTTTCAATATCTAATTCTTTTTTCTTAATCTCAGGTGGAAGAGTTAATCTTGAAATCCTTACTTTTGCCGCTGCTTCATCTATTAAATCTATAGCTTTATCAGGCATATATCTATCACTTATATATCTATCTGATAAATCTACAGCCATATATAATGCACCATCTGTAATCTTAACTTTGTGATGTGATTCATATTTATCTCTTAATCCAAATAAAATATTTACAGTTTCATCTTTAGATGGAGGCTCAACATTAACTGTTTGAAATCTTCTTTCTAATGCAGCATCCTTTTCTATATGCTTTCTGTATTCATCAATTGTTGTTGCCCCTATGCATTTTATTTCCCCTCTTGCTAAAGCAGGTTTCAAAATATTAGAAGCATCTATAGCACCTTCTGCTCCTCCAGCTCCTACTATAGTATGAATTTCATCGATAAAGATTATAATATCATCTTCATTTTTAAGTTCATTCATTACCTTCTTTAATCTTTCCTCAAATTCACCTCTATATTTTGCTCCTGCAATCATAGATGTTATATCTAAAACTAATAATCTCTTATCCCTTAAACTTTCTGGTGCATCTCCAGAAATAATTTTTTGTGCTAATCCTTCAATTATAGCAGTTTTTCCTACACCTGGTTCACCAATTAGACAAGGATTATTTTTTATTCTTCTACACAGTATTTCCAATACCCTTTGAGTTTCTTCTTCTCTGCCAATTACAGGGTCTAATTTTCCCTCCTTGGCACTTTGAGTTAAATCAGTGCTATATTGATCTAATACTGGAGTTTTATTTTGCTTCTTTTCCCTTTGTACTGACTTTTTACTTTCTCTAAGCTCATTTCCAGAAATATATTTATCTAACTCTTGCTTAATAGACGATAAATCAACCTTACTACTTGTTAAAATAGTAAAAGCAACACCTTCTCCTTCATTTATTAATGCAAGTAATATATGCTCAGGATTTATAAAACTATGCCCATACTTTCTTGCTATATCTAAACTATCATCAAAAAGTCTCTTTGCTCTTGGTGTTAATAACATTTCGCCTGTTGAAACTTCGTCATCACCAAAACCTAGATAATCTTCAGTCATCTTTTTTACCTTATCTATAGTAATTCCTTTATTAGTTAAAAGCTGTCCTGCATATCCATTTTCTTTTAATATCCCTAATAAAACATGTTCTGTTCCAATATAACCGTGCTTAAAACTTTGAGACTCTTGTTGTGCTTCTACTAATACAACTTGCGCTCTTTCTGTAAACCTCCCAAAAATCACAGTGTCACCTCCAAATATAATCAAATATAGATTAAATATAACTTGTTATTATATTCTGCAAATATGACCCAACCCTTTATCACTACTTGTTTTATCATCTACTATAATTATTATGATAAAATAACCATTATAATACCCTTAAGTATTTCTGCCCTTAGCTTATTTTTATCTTCTGCATTTGATAATGTTCTATCGTTAATTGATATTTTTACAATTTCAAGCTCTCTTTTAGTTATTAAATTAGTTTCATATAAATGCTCTAATAATAATAAAGCTGCACTATAGGTTAAACTTTCTCCAATAGCTTTATTTATTGCCTCTACTTGTTTTTCTTTATTATTATATTCTATTCTTTTGATTATTATATAACCGCCGCCACCTCTTCTACTTTCAATCATATATCCCTTTTCAGAAGTAAATCTAGTTGTTAATACATAATTAATTTGAGATGGAGCACAATTAAATTTATCTGCTAATTCATTTCTTTGAATAATTACCTCCTTATCCTTTTTATCTTCTATCATGTCATTTATAAACTGTGCTATTATATCTGAAATTCTTGCCACAATTTCACCTTCCTAAACATACTTTGACCTTATTTGACTTTAATTATATATAAAAATTTTTTTTATGTCTATTCTATAATTTAATTATTTGGGGCTATATTATTAGAGATTTATTAAAATAGGTACAACTTATTATTATTTTTAATTTTTTTAACTATTTTATTTATAATATTATCTAAATCATATTTTTGATATAAATTATTTTTCTCCATAAAAAAAAGAGTCATCATAATATGACGACTCTTTTCATTGGAATTAAGCTTCAGCTGGAGCTCCTACTGGACAAACATTTGCACAGTTTCCACAATCGATACAAGTATCTGCATCAATAACGAATTGAGTATCTCCTTGGCTTATAGCGTTAACTGGACATTCTGCAGCGCAAGCTCCACAGTTAACACAAGAATCATTGATTGCGTATGCCATTAAAAAACACCTCCCCATTACTTATTAATAACATAACTATTTTATCATACATACTTTTCTTTTTAAAGGCAAAGTTAAATTTATACTATTTTCTATAATTTATATACTAAATAACCATATAACCAGCCATTTCAATAGCATTAATTATTTCATCTATAGAAACGCTCAATTTATCATACACTAAATGTACCTCTTTTTTATTTAAATTAATTTCACATGCTAGAACCCCTTCGTAATCACTTACTATACTTCTGATTTTTAAGATATCTGCATGACTAGTTAAATTAGAAATTCTAACTAGCTCTTTCATTAATTATCCTCCTTAGTTACCCTTAATCAAATTCTTAATTAACTTTCTATCTTCTTCAGATTCTACTTCTAATTTTATATCATCATCATCAACTGAATCCTCATAATGACCTTTAATAAGTTCAATAGTATCAATTTTAAACTCTTCTAATATTTCTTCTTCGCCCTTTTTAAGCTTAACCTTAACACTTTCTTTAACAATATTATTTGAAAATACTTCTCCTGTGCCTTCACTTGTCTTTACTATCGAACCAACTTTAGGCATTCTTTTTCTAATATCTTCATAAGTACTTTGTTCATAATTTAAACAACACATAAGTCTTCCACAAATCCCTGATATTTTAGTTGGATTAAGTGATAAGTTTTGCTCTTTTGCCATCTTTATTGAAACAGATGCAAAGTCTCCTAAAAAGCTAGAACAACACATTGGTCTACCACAAGGCCCAAGACCACCTAACATCTTAGCTTCATCTCTAACTCCTATTTGTCTAAGCTCTATACGAGTTTTAAATATTGTTGCTAAATCCTTAACTAATTCTCTAAAGTCAACTCTTCCATCTGCTGTGAAATAAAATATAACTTTATTATTATCGAAAGTATATTCTACATCTATAAGTTTCATGGTTAATCCATGTTCTTGAATTTTCTTTAAACATATATTAAATGCATCTTTTTCTTTATCTTTATTTTTAAAATGTCTATCTATATCTTCTTCAGTTGCTATTCTTAATACACTCTTAAGTGGTGCAACTATATCATTTTCATTTATTTCTTTTATTCCTATTACACATTCTCCAAATTCAATACCTCTAGCGGTTTCAACTACTACATATGTATCCTTTTGTATATTCATATCTGCTGGATCAAAGTAATATATTTTTCCAGCCTTTTTAAATCTAACTCCTACAACCTTTATCATAATTAACCCTCCATGAAGCCCATTAACATTACTCGTAGTGTCATTACCCAACTAACATTACTTTTAATATTTTTACGTGCTTCTTCTATTGTCTTTATCATATTATTTAACTTTCTAAATGACATTTCTTTAGTAAGTTCTCTTATATCATCAAGTTTATCACCATTTATGATAAATTCCTCATTTTCAACTTCCTTATCTATTAAAATATCTCTAATAAAAGAGCCAAATATATTTAATACTTCTTCTTTATTATCTTTTAAAGTACTTAGAGCTTCTTCTTGTTGTAGTACAATTTCTACATCATTTTTATTTAAGCTCTTAATTAATTCAATAACTTTATTTCTTAATTCCCTTAAGTTTTCATCATTAAAATATCTATCTATTCTTCCTGGTATTCCTTCACTAAAAGCTATTGCAGATCTTATATCACTTTCATTATAATCAAAGCCCTTAATTTTTATATATTCATATAATTCATTCTTGGTTAATGGTGTTAATTTATATATTTCACACCTAGATTTTATTGTATCTAAAATTAACTCTAAACTTTCACACAATATTATTATGTGAACTCCTATTGGTGGTTCTTCTATGGTTTTTAAAAGTGCATTTTGAGCTTGAATAGTAAGCTTATTTCCTTCATGAATAATTATCACTTTTCTATCACCTTCAAAAGGCTTTTTAGAAACTTCTTCAATTATATCTCTAACCTCATCTACTCCAAAAGATGCCTTACTACTCTTATAATTGATTATATCTACATATTCTCTCTCTAAATCTCCATTTAAAATAAGCTTAGCTAAAATATTAGCTAATTTACTTTTTCCAATTCCATCTTCTCCTGCAATGAGGTGTGCATGAGAAAGTGTATTTTTTAAACATCTATCCTTAAAATTATTAATTAAATCACTATATCCTATAAAGTTTCTCATACATTCACCTCCTAATCAACTTAATTAAACTTTATAAAATTGATCAACATCTAAAACAAATACTGTAGCTCCACCCACTTCTACTTCAATTGGATAAGGCATATACATTCCTGATCCACTGCCAATTGTACTTGGTGTTGGTGTAGATACCATTTCTTTTCTTTTTTTACAAACATCCTCAATGACTTTAACAACATCCTTTACTACTTTTTCTTCAACACCAATCATTAAAGTAGTATTCCCTGATTTTAAAAAACCTCCTGTAGTTGCTAATTTAGTTACCCTATAATTTTTATCTGTAAGCTCTTCAATTAAATCTATAGCATCATCATCTTGTACTATAGCTAAAACTAGTTTCATACCATATACCTCCACTCTTATACTAATAAATTCTTCTTATATATTTTATCATAAATATATAAGAATTTACTAAATTTTCTCTTAAAATAATGTATTATATGAATTTTTATTTTCATTTTCTACTATTATCTATATCAAATCATTAATACTAATACAAAGTTTGTAATAAAGATAAAAGGATTGTTAAAAACAAAGAACTTTCCTTATAAATAATCCCTTCTTTTAAACAACCCATCTTAAATTTATATATATTTTTTTACTTTTTCATAAATTTCATCATTAATTTCTTCTATGCTTCTAAGCTTAGAATTCTTACAACACTTGATAACATCCCAATTGTATTTTTCTGCAATATATAAAGAATTATTATATGAATTTATCAAATATTCCTTATTACTTTCATGAATATCTTTTGCTTCTTCTCCTGTAAACTTATTAGCTCTATTTCTCATAAGCTCTTGACTTACTTCTGGATCAACATCTAAGAATATAACATGATCTGGTTTTGGAATTTGATAAATATTAAACTCTAAATCATATAACCATTCAATAAATTTCTCTTTTTCTTCACCATTTAGTTTAGCGGCTTGATGTACCATATTTGAGGTAGTATATCTATCACTTATAATAATTCCACCATTCTCATAAAAATCACCCCATTTAGTCTTATAAGACGCATATCTATCAGCTGCATAAAAAGTTGATGAGATATATGGACTAACATCATTTGGATCTTTTCCAAAATCTCCATTTAAGTACATCTTAACTAGAGCTGATGAATCACTCGCATAATCAGGGAAAGTTATTTTTAAACACTCTTTTCCTTCACTTATTAATCTTTCATATAATCTTTGTGACTGAGTAGCCTTTCCACTTGCATCTGAACCTGATTCAATAATTATTAATTTACCTTTACCCATCCTTCTCATCCTTTCGATCATCTTAAGTTCTATTTAACTTATTTATTTTTTATTATCTTATTTGTAATAGACTTCTTTATCTTATTTTTTATTACTTCATATTCATCGCTATTAATATCTATCATATTCATTTTTTCAAGACATCTATCACAAATAAAATTATTCATTATTTGAATTCCATTTCCAACACATTCATTCTCACATATTATACAATATTTTTCTGTATCTCTCCATATATCCTTACTACTAATATCCATAAAATTAACCCTCCCTTTTTTATTAAGTCTTGCCCATTATTTAATCTATATACCTTCTATTGTCTTATTTATGTAAATATTTTGTTTAAACTAAATAGGAGTAATAATCCTAGTATTTAAAATCATATTGTAGTTCATTCTATAAATGTTTCTAAAATAAAAATCATATATAAAATAAGAAAAATATATTTTCTTCAAATAATATTAGAAATAAAAAAATGAGATAGTCATGCTAAATTTTAATGACTATCTCAACCTACTATTTAAATTTTATAATTTTTAATGTTGACTAGAAGATTTTATACGTGAAACTAAAGTATCACTTGGCTCAAAAACAAATTTATATATTTTCCCTTCTTTTTTATATATACATAATAATTTTTTTGCCTTATCAAATTTTCTAATATAGTGTCTACTACATTTACATCTACTATACTCTTTAGGAACATTACTTTTTTCACCAATATAAATTATATCTTTTATTTTTAGGCTCTCCACATTTTCTTCGTTTTTACTGTTTATCTTATTAATTATAAGTTTATCAGAAATTATACAGTACTTATATGCAATTTTACACTTTCTAGTTTCTATAAATAAAACTATTAGTGTTGTCATTATTAAAAGAGCCTCTAATATAAATTTAATGGTAACATTTCTTCCTAAAGTCATTTTAGAAAATTGGTATATATATAGTGCAACTGTAATAGTTAATAATGAAATTATAATTGCAACTGTCTTTTTCCCCTGCTTAATCTCCTTATGCATATGTGGACTTCCCCCAAATATTTCTATCTTATTTTCTCTGACAATATTTTGATTATACTAATTTTATATATAGAATTACAAACTCTATATTTTCTTTAATATCACTATCTTGTCCACTATATATTAAAGAAATTGAAATATCTTATCTAAGCTAACTATTAATCATTAATGTTTAACTTCTTATATCTTTATATCCCCTGTAAATGTATACTATTCAAATATTAATGACAGATTTAAATTTCCTTTTATGTTATAATCTTATTATAAATTTCATAATTAATAGAGAGGTATATTAATGATTCAAATATATAAAAGCATAAGTGAAACAGATTCAACGTTAAAACAATTAGATTCTATAGAAAATGGCTGTTGGATTAATATTGTTGCCCCATCTGACGAAGAGTTAATATTAATTTCAAAAAAGACTGGAGTTCCCTTAAGCTTTTTAAGAGCCCCACTTGATGATGAAGAAACTTCTAGAATAGATGTAGAAGATGAGTTTACATTAGTAGTAGTAGATATTCCTTTTACAGAAATGGAAGATAACTCTTTAACTTACGATACTTATCCTCTAGCTATAATTCACTCTGAAAAAGAGATTATTACAGTATGTTTAAAGAATAGTAGAATAATAACTGATTTTATAAATGGTCGTGTAAAATCATTCTTTTCTTTTAAGAAATCTAGATTCATACTTCAAATTTTAAATAGAATTTCAACTTACTATTTAATTTATCTTAGACAAATTGATAAAAAAAGTGTAATGATTGAAAAAAGATTACATAAATCTATGAAAAATAGAGAATTAATCCAATTACATTCATTAGAAAAATCACTAGTTTATTTCTCTACTTCACTTAAGGCTAATGAAGTAACTTTAGAGAAAATGTTAAAAATGGATATCATGCAAAAATATGAAGATGATCAAGATTTATTAGAAGATGTAATTATTGAAAATAAGCAAGCAATAGAAATGACCGATATTTATAGTAATATCTTATCTAGTACCATGGATTTCTTTGCTTCTGTTATATCTAATAACCTTAACATAGTTATGAAGGTTTTAGCTTCTGTTACTATATTAATGGCTATTCCAACTATAATTGGTGGTATATTTGGAATGAATGTAGAATTGCCACTTCAGAACAACCCACAAGGTTTTGTTATAATTATTTTCCTTACAATTCTTTTAACACTTTTTACTGCCTTTATCTTATACAAAAAAGATATGTTTAGCTAAAATATTAAAAATATCCACAACCAATTTAAAATTAGTTGTGGATATTTTATTTTATATTGTGAATAACTTTTATTTTAATTATTTTTTATCATTTATATAAAAAGACAAAATAAAAAACCCACAAGTAATTCTTGTAGGTTTTTTGGAGGCGCCACCCAGATTTGAACTGGGGAATAAAGGTTTTGCAGACCTCTGCCTTACCACTTGGCTATGGCGC